>NZ_JALKFU020000118.1 GCF_023242965.2 Frankia sp. AgKG'84/4 | reverse complement strand
CCCCCCCCCCCCCCCCCCCCCCCCCCCCCCCCCCCCCCCCCCCCCCCCCCCCCCCCCCCCCCCCCCCCCCCCCCGGCGGCACTAGCGTGAGTGGTCATCGGCAGAGTCGTCACCGAGGTGCCGGCCCCGCCGCGCTGAACAACGGAGGCCAGGATGGACGGGGACCTACCGAGCTTCGCCGAGGTCGACGCGGAGCTGTGCGCCGCCGGCGAGTTCTTCGAGATCGAGACCGTCGACGTCCGCGGCATCCCCACCCGGACCTGGAAGAACGCCCCCCGCAATCTGCGGGAGGTCATCGAGGCGGGCACCCGCAACAGCGGCGAGGGCACCTTCATCGTGCTCGGGGACGAGCGGATCAGCCACGCCCGACACTTCGAGCTCGTCGTCCAGCTCGCGACCGCGTTCGTGCGTGACGTCGGCGTACGCCCCGGGGACCGGGTCGCGATCGCGATGCGCAACCTGCCGGAATGGTCGGTCGCGTACTTCGCCGCCACGGCCGTCGGCGCCGTTGCCGTGCCGCTCAACGGCTTCTGGAACGGCGCGGAACTCGCGTTCGCGATCACCGACTGCGATCCGAAGGTCCTCGTCGCCGACGGCGAGCGCCTCGAACGGATCGCCCCGCACACCGGTGAGTTCCCGGGCACCGCGCTGATCGGTACCCGCCTCGACGACCGCGCCCACAGCGGCGACCTGCCCGCCGGGATCAGGCCCCTCGACGAGGTGTTCGCCGCCGCCGGCGATGCCAGCGCCCTGCCGGACGTCCCCATCGACCCGGACGACCCCGCGTCGATCTTCTACACGTCGGGCACGACGTCCAGGCCCAAGGGCGTCTACGGCACCCATCGCAACGTCTGCTCGAACCTGGTCAGCATGATGTACGCGACCGTCCGCGCGCTGCGCCGCCGCGGCGAGCAGGCACCCCCTCGCCGCGGCCCCACCGTCATGATGGTCCCGCTGCCGCACGCCGACCCCTCCAAAGCGACCAGCCGGTGGCGGGGTTGGTTCTTCTGCGTGGTCAGGTAGAAACCCGTGGGCGCGGACGCTCGGCCCTAGGGTGAGTCCATGACCATCACCCATGTGACGCTGCTGTCCATTCCGGTTTCGGACCAGGAGCGGGCGAGAGACTTCTACGTCAACACGCTCGGGTTCGACCTGCTCGAGGATGAACCCATGGGGCCGGGTCAGCGCTGGGTCCAGGTCGCGCCGAAGGGCGCGCTGATGTCGATCACCCTCGTGACCTGGTTCGACTCGATGCCGCCCGGCTCGCTGCGGGGTCTCATGCTGGACACCGACGACCTCGACGGGGACATCGCCACCTTGACCGAGCGCGGCGTGCGCTTCGAGGGCGATATTCAGCAGCAGCACTGGGGCCGGTTCGTGACGTTCACGGACCCGGACGGCAACGGCCTCATCCTGCGCTCGGCCCTGGAGGCCGGGCCGCGGTCCGCGACGGGCTGACCGCGGCCCAGCGGCCAGGACAGCAAGCGCACCAGTCGTCGGCGGCCGCATCGAAGTCATCGGAGCCGGTGCAGGGGGAGATCGGTCTCCGTCACGAGGTCGGTCGCGATCAGAGCTAAACCGAAGGCGGCTGTCCGTGGGAGCATTCCCCGAACGGGCGGGGCGTCGGTGCCACGATCGCAGCGAGTCCGTGGCTCACCTCCTCGCGCCGGCACGGCGACGGATCGTCGAGGTCCCGGAGGGGAGATCCCATGCTGAACCTGGCTGTGGTGCTGGAGACCGCGGCGCGCCAGACGCCGCAACGGTCCGCGCTGGTCGCGGGTGATCGTCGGCTCTCCTACCGGGAGGTGGACGACGCGGCGAACCGGCTCGCGTCCGCGCTCGCCGCTCGCGGTGTCGGTCCGGGTGACCGGATCGCGCTCGGCTGCCCGAACATTCCGGCTTTCGTCGTAGTGTACTTCGGGATACTCAAGACGGGTGCCACAGTTGTCCCGCTGAACATCCTGCTCACCGCGAAGGAAATCAGCCACCAGCTCGCGGATTCCGCGGCGAAGGTGTACTTCTGCTTCGAGGGGACGGCGGGCCTGCCCGCCGGTGAGGCGGGTCGGGCGGCGTTCGCCGCCGTACCCAGCTGTGCGACGTTCGTGCTGGTCACGGCGGACCCGGCAGGTGTCTCGCCGTGGCCGGATGTGCCGACGCTGGCGGAGTTCACCCGGGACGCGCCGGCGGAGTTCGACACGGTGCCCACCGAACCGAACGACGTCGCCGTAGTGCTCTATACCAGCGGCACGACGGGCCGCCCCAAGGGGGCGCAGCTCTCCCACAGCAATCTTGTGCAGAACGCGCTGGTGTGCCTCCAGGTATTCCGAACCCTCGAGCCCGACATTCACCTGGTGTGCCTGCCGTTGTTCCATGCCTTCGCCCAGACCATCCACCTGCTCGCGGGATGTGCCAGCGGGTCGACCCTCGTGCTCCTCGCGCGGTTCGATCCCGAGGATGCGCTTGCCTGGCTGGAACGCGCGGACGTCACCTTCTTCGCCGGTGTGCCAACGATGTACTGGTCGCTGTTCACCTGTTCGTCAGTGGAACGTTTCGACCTGGCTCGGATCGCGGACAACCTGCGGATCTGCGTTTCCGGGGGATCGGCGCTACCGGTCGGATTGCTGCGGGACTTCGAGGAACGTTTCGGGGTGCCGATCGTCGAGGGATACGGACTGTCGGAGACGAGCCCGCTGGCGACGTTCAACCGGCTGGATCGGCCGCGCAAGCCGGGTTCGGTCGGGTTGCCGGCGTGGGGCGTGCAGGTGCGGATCGTCGGCGAGGACGGTAGGGACGTCGCCGCCGGGGAGCCCGGAGAGGTCCAGGTGCGCGGCCACAACGTGATGGTCGGCTATCTCGGCCAGCCGGCGGCGACCGCGGCGGCGATCGATGCCCACGGCTGGTTCCGCACCGGTGACATCGGCAGGCTCGACAGCGACGGATTTCTCTACCTCATCGACCGCCTCAAGGACATGGTCATCCGGGGCGGTTACAACGTGTATCCGCGGGAGGTCGAGGAGATCCTGCTGACCCATCCCGACATCAGCCTCGTCGCGGTTGTCGGCATCCCGGACGAACGCCACGGCCAGGAGGTCAAGGCCTTCGTCATCGCGCGGGAGGGCACCGCGCCGACCGAGGAGGAGATCGTGGCGTGGTGCCGGGAGAACATGGCCGCCTACAAGTATCCGCGGGTCGTGGAGTTCCGCGCGTCATTCCCGATGACCGCGGCGGGAAAGATCCTCAAGCGCGAACTCGTCCGCACCAGTCCAGACACCTGACCGCCGACTCCTCTGCTCCTCGACTCCTCGACTCCCCGGCTCCTCGACTCGGGCCGGGGTGCTCAGGCGTCGAGCCAGGTACTGGGGTCACGCGCACGGGTGTGGATGGCCTCGACATCCGTCGGCGCCCACACGCCGGTTGCGCCGGCGAAGACGTCGCCGAGCAGGGTGTGGTGCGTCGCGTAGACGTCGCGCAGGGACGGGACGACGGTGAGCGACTCCGCCTCGACGAAGGCCAGCACGCCGGCGACGGCGACGGGAAACCCGCACGCCCGGGTCAGCGCCGCCGACGCGCGACGCGCCTCGGCCCGGGACTTTCGGGTGTACGGGTACGATCGGCCGCTGACCGACACAGCCTCATCGCCGACCCAGATCCGACTGCCGCGGTGGTATTTCGTGTTGACCGTGAAAACTCCGCCGGGGCCGACGAGCAGATGGTCGATGTCCACGTTGCGGGGCAGCGGGATCGAATGCAGGACCCGCCATCCGCCGGCGGTGAGGGGTTCGAGTTCGGCCGCCACCAGCTGTTCGCCGGCGAGCCCCGTGCGCCAGCCCGCCGTGTCCGGCCGGTCGCGGCGCCGCATCCGGTCCAGCAGGGCACGCCACCAGGACGGTGTGAGCTCGGCGAGCTTGGCCTCGATCGCCGCGCCGGGCGGATTGGCCGCGAGATCGCCGCGGGTCACCGGCGCCGTCTTCACCGCGGTGGCAGGCGTGGCCGCCGCGGAGCGAGCCGAGGCCGCGAAGCTGGTCGGCGCTGCCGGGTCGGCCGGGGCGCGGGCCGAGGGGGCGTTCAGGTGCGGGGCGAGGATTTCGCGGACGGACTGCTCGTCGACGTCGAGGGTCAGCGCGAGATGGCCGGTGCGGCGGTCGAAGCAGGCGGCGGTGCGACCATCAGAGGTGTTCACATAGAGCCGGTCATGCCCGTACCGCTTCCAGGGCACGACCCGTAATCCGTCCAATGTTCCGCCGATCGACGATCCGATACCCACGACAGCGCACGGACAGGCACGGCGGAGTTCACGCCGTAAGACCCGGGAATCCGCGCGGGCGGATCCCGGCAGAATCGCTGGCGGGCGCTGCTCACATTATCCAGGTGGGCCGGCTGCAGCCACCGGTTCCGCGGGTTTGCCGGCCGGCCGTCCGGCCGAGGATTTGGCCCGGCCGGCTGACCAGCGGAAATGTTGACGGACGTGGTGGGAATGCCGGCTGGACGTTCCCGCGACCGTCGGTCGAATGCCGTGTCAGCGGCCGGGTGCGACAGCCACGGCACGCTGGACGAGGTTGGTGATGCGGTTGGCGAACGCCGGCCACAACGAGCGGGGCAGGCTGTGGCCCATCCCCTCGAAGATCGCGAGCTCGGCGCCGGCGAGGGCCGCCGCGGTTGCCCGGCCACCGCTGACGTCGCACATCGGGTCGGCGGCACCGTGGATCACCAGCGCGGGCACCCGCACCTCGCGCAACCGGGCCGTGCGGTCCCCGGAGGCGAGCACGGCGATCGACTGGCGAACCATGCCGGCCAGGTCGTAGCCCCGGTCGAAGGTGCGGGCGGCGCGCTCGGCGACGTCCCGCTCGTCGAACGGGAAACCGGGCGAGCCGACCGCCCGCATGGCGCGGACCTGCCAGTCGACGAAGCCGGCGCGGTCCTCCGGCGGGCTGCCCAGGCCGCCGACGACCAGCGGATTCGCCGTGCCCACCGAGGAATCACCGGTGCTGGACATCATCGAGGTCAGCGAACGGACCCGGCTGGGATGCTCGATCGACACCGTCTGCGCGATCATCGCGCCGAGGGAGGCGCCGACGAGGTGCGCCTCGGCGAAACCGAGCGCGTCGAGTAGTCCGATGGTGTCGGCGGCGAGGTCCGACAGCGTGTACGGCACGAAGTCGATCTCCTGGGTGCCGGGGCCGGCCAGGTCCGGCATGGGCAGCTCGCCCAGACGGGTCGAGTGCCCGGTGTCGCGGTTGTCGAACCGGATGACCTGCAGGCCGCGGTCGGTGAGTTCGGCGCAGAACGCGTCGGGCCAGCTGATGAGCTGCGCGCCGCCGCCCATTATCAGCATTACCGCCGGATCGAGCGGATGACCGATCCGCTCATAGGCCACATCAATGCCCGCCGGGCCGACATTCCGCGCGATCTGCTCCGCCATGTCCGTACGCCCTCCTCGGGTGGCCGACGCGGGCACGTTACCAGTCGGCGGGCGTCTTTCCGTCGCAGCCGGACGCTTACCGTCGAGCGGTCGGGAGAACAGTGCGCGGAGAATTGTTTTCCGGTGAATCAGCCACGCTACGGGCGGGCTGGCCGAACAGCGCCGCCTCGCCGCCGCAACGCCGATTCACGTGGCTGCCGGGTAGGCGCTGGTGACGCCCGCTGTCGCCCGCACCTCCCCCGCCGCGAGGGTCAGCCGCGGCGAGGGGAGGTGCGGGCGAGACTCACCGCGGCGGCGCCGGCCAACAGCACCAACGCGAGGACATAGCCGACCGCGACCTGGCGCAGATCATGGCCCCGGCTGACGAGGTATCCCGCGATCACCGCGGGGATGCCCATGCCGGCGTAGGACACCACGAACACGGCGGAGAGCAGACCGGGGCGCTGTTCGGGGGACGCCAACGGCGTCACGGTGCGGATGCCGCCCTGCAGACTCGCGCCGAAGCCGACGCCGGCGAGCGCCGTCGAGACCAGGTAGGCGGCTTCGGAACCGGCGGCGATCGCGCCGGCCGAGCCGACGGCGCCGACGGCGAGCGTGGCGATGCCGACCGTCATCATCCGACCGGCGGTGAGGTCACGGAGCACGACTGATGCCACCGAGGCCAGGCCGGCGACGAGGAACAGCGCGACGCCGCCGAGGGCCACCGACCGGCTGTGCGCGAGATCGCGGGTCAGCGCCGGCCCGAGGGAGGCGTAGAAGCCGGGCAGCGCCCAGGCCGCGAAGATCACCGGCGCGGCGGCGAGGAACGCGGCGCGGGCCGGCGCGGGCACGGCGATCTGCGGCCGCAGCGAGCCGACCAGACCAGGCGCGCGGGGAGTCGTCTCGGGCTGACGGGCGATGCCGACGCCCTGCGCGACGAGGATCACCAGCAGCGTGAGGTAGACGAGGTGGGTGGGCCACGGCAGGTAACCGACGAGCAGGCCGGCGACCAGCGCGCCGACGCCGGAGCCGATCCCCGGCGCGGCCACGTTGAGGATCGTGCCGCGGTCCCGGTGGATATCGATCATCGAGGCGCCCAGGGTTCCGAGCGCGGCACCGGTGGCGACGCCCTGGATGATCCTGGCGGCGAACAGCGGGGCGAAGGAACCGGCGGTGGCGATCAGGGTGACGGACAGGGCCTGCGCGGCGATCGCGGCGAGCAGCACGGGCCGGCGCCCGACGTGGTTGGAGAGCTCACCGAGCATGAGCAGGCCGACGAGCACCGCGCCGGCGTAGCTGGCGAAGGCGGTCGTCGTCGTGAGCGCCGTACCGTGCCAGACGGTGTTGTAGTGCTGGTAGAGCGGCGTCGGGGCGGCGGAGGCGGCGAGGAACGACACGACGACCGAGCCGTACAGGGCGAGGCGACGGATCTCGCCGGCCACGGCCGCCCCGACGCTCGGCACCGGTCCGGGGGTCGGCGCCGGGGCCTGTGGGCTGGGCGCGACGCTGGGCATCACGGAAGTCATGTGAGGCGCTCCTCGATCGGTGTCCGCCGGATGGTGCGAACAGACAAGTCTGTCTATCATTGGTGAGACAGACCTGTCTACCCGGTGGGCCCTGATGCGCCGTCCACCCAGGTGAGACCGGTCATGGCGGTGGCGGCGTCGTAGAGTGGACAGAGTTGTCTACCGGGCAGTGAGAGCGAGGAACCGGTCATGGCAGTGGCCGCTAGGGACGCGAAGCCGGGTGCCCGCGAGCGCCTGCTCGACACGGCGAGCCGCCTGTTCTACGCCGAGGGCGTCCACACCGTCGGCATCGACCGCATCATCGACGAGGCCGGCGTCGCGAAGGCCTCCCTCTACAAGACCTTCGGCAGCAAGGACGCGCTGATCCAGGCGTACCTGCAGCGCCGCCGCGACGGGGTGACGGCGCGCATCGCCGAGCGGGTCGAGCGGACCGACGACCCGCGGGAGAAGATCCTCGCCGTGTTCGAGGCGCAGGGCGCGATGTTCGCCGAGCCCGGCTACCGGGGCTGCGCGTTCGTCGCCGCCACCGCCGAGGCGACCCCCGGCAGCACGATCACCGAGGCGGCGAGGGCGTTCCGCGCCTGGACCAGGGCGATGTTCGTCGACCTCGCCACCGCGGCCGGCGCCCCCGACCCGCAGACCCTGGGCCGCCGCCTGCACATCCTCTACGACGGCGCGAACCTCTCCGCCCGCCTCGACCGCGACCCCACCATCGCCGCCGACGCCCGCGCCGCCGCCGACACCCTGATCACCGCCGCCCTGGCCGGCTGAGCCCGCCCGCGGCACTTCCGCCGCCTGAGCGGGCCCGCATGGACGGCCCGTCGTCCGCCTGCGTACTTCGGGTAGAGGGAGCCGAACCCGTCGGCGTTGAAGTTGTGGATCACATCGCGGACCCGGTCCTCCGACGTGAACGCCACCTCCGCGATCTTCGCCGGGGTCGTTGTCTGCGCGGAGAGCAGGATCATCTGCGCTCGCCGCCACGTCACCACAGGCCCCGAAGCAGCCGCCGCCACCTGGGGCAAACTCTCTGCGGCCGCCACCCGGGCCGGACAGCCCTGCCCGGTTAACGACGTGTGGATCGCGGCCTGCTGCCTCACCCACGATCTGCCGCTCGCCACCTTGAACCTGAAGGACTACATGTACTTCAGGGACCACCACGGACTACGGATTCTCGGCGAGGAGTAAACGTCGCTCGCCACCTACATGTACGGGACAATGGTGAAGCCAGGCGTGACTGTGGACGGTACGGTCGACCGACCGCCCAGTCGCCGACGTCAGGACCGATGGCGAATAGCGATGATCGTTTGTGTCGAAATGGGTTCGGCCTGCTCGGGGAGATCGCCGACGGCCTAACCTGGTAGACCGCAAGCATCCCGGTGCCACTTCCAGAGGATGCGCCCCGGGCATTGACCTCCGGTGTCTGCTTTGGTGGGGTTCACAATGCTGATGGTGATGTAGAGTTTACCCGCGATTTCGCGGTTGCTGTGTCCTATCGCGGCCAGTGCGGCGACTCGTCGTTCGGCGTCGCTGAGGGTAGTGATTTCGGATGCTGTGTCTTCCGGTTCCGCGACGAGTTCGTCGGGGTCTGGGAAAAGCTTCGCGTGGAAGGTTTCGGAGTGGCACTCCTTGGCAACGTACCGAGCTCTTTGCAATGTCATGCGGGCCCTTTCGGGATCGCGGAGCAGCTTGTAGGCGTGGCCGAGCCCGGCGAGTGCTCCGGCGAACTCCAGCTTGTCACCGCTGGCGAGCAGTGCCTCGCTCGCGCGGCGGCCCGCTCAACGCCGCGACGTGGCTCGCGGCCACGCTTGCCGCCGCCGGCGACCCGCTGCGTGCTGGAGATGTGGTGCTGTTCCCGGCGGGCGGCGGTTCGATCAGGCGGCGGCGCTGGTGTCGAGCCGCGCCCGGGCATGGCAGCGCGGTGCGGACGGGCCACGCCGGCTCGCCGGGCGGGACGCACGCCGCACCGCGGTCCGTCGAGCGGCCGGGTGCGAATCGGCCCGAGCGCCAGCCGGGACGACGATGCGCCCGGTTCCGAGCGTGCCCGCGAAGTGGGCCGAGGATCCGAGGTTCGGCGAGACGCCCGTGGCATCGATCGGCGCGATCGCGTCCGTGGGTCCGGACAGCCGCACCCACATCCCGGCCCGCCCGCCGACGTCGACTGAGCCGACGGCGCTGGTCAGGGAGATGAACGGCGCCGTGGACCCGGCCACCGGGGCGGCTCTGTCCTCGCTGGCCACCGGGCCGACCGAGGCGGTGAAACCGATGCGGGCCGTCGGCGTGGCCCGCGCGGTCACCGTCGAGACAATCACGTGGGCATCGCCCGGTTCGCCGGCGATCGCGTGGGCCGCGGCCACGGCGCGCAGCGGCGCGGCGGGCTGTGGTTCGACGCGGGCGAGTTCGAGGCGTACCTCGTCGAGCAGGTCCGCGAGGCGCACGTGCAGTGCCCGGCAGATCGCCGCGAGCACCTCCGACGACGCCTCCTTCAGACCCCGCTCGACCTCGGACAGATACGGCATGGACACTCGCGCGGCATCCGCGACATTACGCAGGGTGCGTCCCTGGGCCAGCCGGCGGCGCCGCAGCGCCTCCCCGACCAGCCGGCGCAGCAACGGAACCTCGGCCTGCCGCCCCGCCATCACCACCGGATCGCCCTCCGCCGCTCGCGCCGGGAGCCGCCACGGCCGGCGACGGCCCAAGCACGATCACCGCACCCGTTCCAGCCGCCGAGCTCCAAAGCGCAACTCTGGCCTCCCAGGCTATCCGCTGGCGCCCCGCGGCGAGCGCCAACCTCCCAGCCGCCCCGCCGGACCCGAGCGGAGCGCCTCCGGGCAGGACGGTGCCGCTTGCATGCTTCTTCGCTCAGTGGGTGAATTCGTGGACGCCGAGGGCGAAGTTCCAGTGGCCGACGCCGTTGCCGGCCAGGCTCACCGTGACCAGTCCCATTCCCTCCAGCCAGTGCGCCATTTTCAGGCCGCCGACGTCGAGCGGGTGTAGCCCGAGGCTCTCGACGAATGCCGCCACGCCCGCCTTGGCCGGTGCGCTGTCGGCGGCCATGAAGACGTCGGGTCGGCCCGACTCCAGGACGTTACGGAAGATGGTGTTGAACGCCTTCACCACGCTGGCGCTGGCCGGGGCCACCTTGGCGATCTCCTGCGCGATCGAGGTCTCCACGCTGTGGGCCAGCCCGTCGAACGTGGCGTTGAAGGGATTGCTGATGTCGACGATGACCTTGCCGGCGAGGGCCTCTCCGTACTCGGCGACGACCGGGACGACACCGTCGTACAACAGGGCCATGATGACGATTTCCTCGGGACGGCCCATATTTCCGCGGGGAATGAGCGACTCGAATGCGTTCCTGGTTTGCTCGTCGAACAGTTCTTCCTGTTTGGCGGTGGCGACCTGGTCGGGGGTCAGGACGTTGACCCGGATCCCACGCTCGCGCAGTTCGTTGAGTCAGACGCGGGCCCAGGCCTGCTGGACTTCCTTGCTTCCCGCGTAGAGGCTCCAGCCGGGAAAGGCGCCGAGGGAGGCGTTGGATCCGGTCATGAGGATCGAGCCGTTGTCGTTGATCAGCGGCAGCGCCTTCTGCACGGTGAACAGGGTGCCGCGCGCGTTGAGCGAGAAGGCGCGGTGGAACTGTTCCTCTACATCGCGGCGGCCGTCGAGCTCCACGACCCCGAGCACCCCGCAGCCCAGTACGCCCGCGACTACAAGGTCGCCATCGCCGTGCGGCTCACTGATACCGCCCGCGAAGCCGGCGCCACCGACCCGGAACAACTCGGCGAGCAACTGGCACTGCTCATCGACGGCGCCGCCGCCCGCACCCGGGTCCTCAACAGCGCATCGTTCCCCACCGCCGCCGCCATCGCCGCCGTCCTGATCGACAACGCCATTCCCGCGTGATCCCCTCGCCAGCCCGGCGATGACCGCGCAACCACCGGGTCCGCTCCCGTTCCGGGGGGCTTGTGCCGGCCCGGCCCAGGTACCCGCCGAGCTTCGGCTTACCCGGCGTGCTCAATCGCCGATCGGGGGCACTGCGGGGAGCAGGCCGCGTAGGTCGGCGCGGCGGATGCAGCAGTGGACGCCGACGGTCTGGTCGACGACCTGGCTGACGGCGAAGTCGCCGGCGGCGCTGAGGTAGGCCAGGGCGACCTCGGGGGGCAGGGCGTAGCGCTCGCCGAGGAAGGCGATCGCGTTGCGGGTGGCGGCGCGCATCGCGGCGCGCAGGTCCGGGTCGAGGCCGGCGACGATGTGCAGGTCGGCGGTGCCCGCCCAGGGGGCGCTCAGCGCGGCGGCGAGGCGGCGGATCGCGTCGTCGGCGTGCACCGTCAGGCGGAGCAGGGCGCGCAGCGGCGCCTCGAAGGCGGTCAGTGCCACCTCGCCGTCGCCTTGGGCGAAGTGCGGGTCGCCGGTGTAGAACAGCGCGTCCGGGACCTGCACGGGCAGGTACAGGCGGGCGCCGACGCCGAGATGGCGGATGTCGAGGTTGCCGCCGTGCGGGCCGGGCGGCACCGAATGCACCGGAGCGTCCGTCGCCGCCGCGACGCCCATGATCCCGAGGAACGGGCGCAGCGCGAAGGTGATCTCGCGGCCGTCGCCGACGGGCAGGATGCCGGTCTCGCCGCGGGTGTGCGCGACCAGGCACACCGGCGCCACGGCGGCGCCGGCGGGCAGCCCCGGCG
>NZ_JALKFU020000937.1 GCF_023242965.2 Frankia sp. AgKG'84/4 | reverse complement strand
GCAGCCGCCCGGCGAGGCCGAGCGAGGCGAAGCCGCGATGCTTCCACGCCACCTCCCGCCCGATCAGCACCACCGTGGCAGCCGCCAACGCCACGACCGCGACGAGCAGCGGCACCCCGCGCCACCGGCCGAGCGGCAGGGCCGCCCAGCCCGCGGCGACGCCCACCGCGAGCACCGGCACCATCGGCAGCAGGTACCGCGCGAACGGTGCCCCGCCCGCGGCGATGTACCCCACGAACGTCGCGACCACCAGCAGGCAGTGGCCGGCGACCAGCAGCCAGATGATCGCCTCGGCGGGACGGTGGTGATCGCCGAGCCGAGCCGGCCGGTGAACCGCGGTGCGCCGCCGCCGGCCGCCGCGGACCGCGGCCCGCAGGACCGTCACGGCGAGACCGGCCGCCGCGACGACGGCGACACCGGCGACGATCAGCTCGACCCGTCCGGTGACCAGCCGAGGGCGGGCGAACAGGCCACGGTAGGCCGACCACCACAGCCCGCCGTCGGCCAGCAGATGTCCCACCGATCGCCGCGGCCCGGCAACCGGAAACATCTCGGCGATCCGCCCAGCGGCGGTCGGGTCGCCGTAGAGCCGGGCGTTGCGCAGGTAGAACCAGCCGACCGCGGCGACGACCAGCGCGAGCAGGGCACCAGCCGTCGCCGCGCCCCATCCGAGACGGCGGCCCGGTCCGCCGGGCGCGTGCAGCGCGACCC
>NZ_JALKFU020000936.1 GCF_023242965.2 Frankia sp. AgKG'84/4 | reverse complement strand
CGAGCGACCCGTCCGGCGGCGCCCGGCTGGTCCTCGTGCAGCACCATCACGCGCACATCGCCGCGTTGCTCGCGGAACACGGCCGGCTCGGCGAACGGATTCTCGGGTTCGCCTTCGACGGCACCGGGCATGGCCCCGACGGCACGGTCTGGGGTGGCGAGGGTCTGCTCGTCGGGCCGGACGTCGCCGCCGTCACGCGGGTCGCCCATCTTCGACCGGTTCCCCTGCCCGGCGGCGACGCCGGGGTGCGCAACCCGTGCCGGGTGGCGCTGGCGCACCTCACGGCGGCCGGGCTGGACTGGTCGGCGTGGCTCGCGCCGGTCCGGGCGTGCGGCGCGCAGGAGCTGCGTGTCCTGCGGGCCGCGCTGGAGCGGGGCGTGGCCTGCGCGCCAAGCAGCAGCATGGGCCGCCTGTTCGACGCGGTGGCGGCGCTGCTCGACGTACGCCAGCGCACCACGTACGAGGCCCAAGCCGCCATCGAACTGGAAGGCCTCGCCGCCGACACGGGTCCCGCCGACACGGGTCCCGCCGGGCCGCCCATCGCCGGCATGCTCGCGTTCGGGCTGGCGGACGGCGTGCTGGAGCCGGCACCGGTCCTCGCGGGCATCGTCGCGGGGCTCGCGGCCGGGATCGCGCCGGGCGTGCTCGCCGGCGCGTTCCATCTCGCCGTCGCCGACGCGGTCGCCGCCGTCGCCACGGCCGTGCGCGGCCGACACGGGGTCGGCC
>NZ_JALKFU020000935.1 GCF_023242965.2 Frankia sp. AgKG'84/4 | reverse complement strand
GGTCGCACCCGCGCGGCCGCCACGGCGCCTCCGTCGCGCCGTGATCAGCCGGTCGCCCCGGCCGGCCGGAGAGCGGGGGCGAGCGCCGCGTGCGTGGCTGTCGTCCGCGCGACAGGGCGTCGTCATCCACGTGTCGTGCCGGGTTCTCCAACCGTGCACCGAAACCGTGCACCGACCGAGGCCGCGAGCCCGCTCCAAGCCCCGAAAGCCCACGCGACGCGGGGCTTCTCGACGGGGCCTCGCTTGCACTCTCCTAGGCCGAGTGCTAAACAGGACCTGGCACTCTCTCCATGGGAGTGCCAAGGCTGAAACGGCGAGGCTGCCCAGTTCGCCCGGTCCAGCGTCTGCAATCGACGCGGACCAGGAGCCACCGGGAGCCGTCCGTCGCGGGCGTCGTTGTGGCCGGCCATCGAACCTGCCATCCCACTGGGAGGACCCAGAAACCATGCCGAAGATCATCGCCTTCGACGAGGAGGCTCGGCGCGGCCTGGAGCGCGGCATGAACCAGTTGGCCGATGCGGTCAAGGTCACGCTCGGCCCCAAGGGTCGCAACGTCGTGCTGGAGAAGAAGTGGGGCGTCCCCACGATCACCAACGACGGTGTGAGCATCGCCAAGGAGATCGAGCTCGAGGACCCGTTCGAGAAGATCGGCGCGGAGCTCGTCAAGGAAGTCGCGAAGAAGACGAACGATGTCGCGGGTGATGGTACGACGACCGCGACGATTCT
>NZ_JALKFU020000934.1 GCF_023242965.2 Frankia sp. AgKG'84/4 | reverse complement strand
GGGCCGGCTCGGCGGGCGGGCTCGGGACGGCCGGCGCTACGGGAGCGCTCGCTGTGCCAGCGTCGGCCGCCTGAGCCGCGCCGATGGCGTGCCGCTGGTGGGCCAGTGACCAGCGGGCGTGCACCAGCGCCGCGAGCACGCCGCACAGGACGCCGATCGCCACGCCGGACTCGTCCAGGCCGGCCAGCACCAGGCCGATCGTCGCCATGGATTTGATCGCGGCGTCGACCAGCAGGTTCGCGGCCAGCGCGGGGTAGAGCCGGGCGCACTGGAGCAGGCCGCGGTCGACGCACAGCAGGCACCAGGCCGCGCCGGCGGTGATGATCTCGGCGACGCCGCCCGGACCGGGCAGGGACAGCTCGTGCGCCACGATGCCCCGGCCCACGACGGCCAGCGCCGCGACGATCAGAACCGTCACCACGCCGGCCCGCCGAACGCGGCGCACCCAGCTGGCCACCAGGTCCAGCCGACCGCTGTGCTGCCAGGTCGTGATCCGGCGGACCACACCGACGAGCAGCGCGCTGCCCGGCATCGACACGACGAAGAAGATCGCGATGAGCTGCGCCACAGCACCGTAGGAGCGGGTGCTCATCGCGCGGGCGATGAGAAGGGTGACCCCCATGTTCGCCGCGTTGGCGACGAGACCGGCCATGGCCAGCGGGAGGGCGCCGCGCAGGGCGCCGCGCAGGCGCGTTCCGCGGGTCCGGCGCAGCCGCTGGGCCAGCGC
>NZ_JALKFU020000933.1 GCF_023242965.2 Frankia sp. AgKG'84/4 | reverse complement strand
GGGCGGCGGCGCCCGCCGACCGAGCGGGCGAGGGCGAGGGCCGTCGCCGCCACCCCGGCGAGCAGTCCGAGCCCGAGCAACGGCAGCGGCGGGTACGACAGCCGGGACCAGGCGGCGAGCAGGCCGGCGGGAGCGTGCACGGTGGTCGCCACGAAATAGCCGTCGTCGGCGTGCGGGTCGGCCGGCCGCAGCGCGTTCGTCGTCGTGGTCGGCAGTTCCCAGGTGTCCGCCCGGGAGGTCTTCGCGGTCTCGTGCGGCACGGGCGAGAGATAGCCCGCAAGGTAGCGCAGCGAGGAGGTCACGAGCATCCACGGCTGTTCGCGCGCGGCCTGGTGGGCGAACTCGGCGGCGAGGTCCTCGCGGCCCGCCGGGATCACCCGGTGGCCCTGGCGCAACGGCGAGTCGGCTGGCCAGAGGTACCGCACCGGCGCGCCGCGCTGGGCCACGGGCCGCGCGTCGCACAGGGACCGCAGGTCGGGGCGGGAGAAGGAGGCACAGTCGACGAACGGCGCGACCCGGCCATACAGGAAGAACCCGGAGTGCGCCGACACGGTGAAGCCCTTGCCCTCGGACGCGCTCCAGCCCGCGTAGGCGCCGATCGGCGCGGCGGCGGCCAGCACGAACGCGGCCAGCGGCAGCACGGCGCGGGCACGGTCCCGAGAGCCCGCCCACCGCGGGCGTGGGCGGGGCGGCGTCCCCGGTCCGGGCCGGGCGGCCGGGTCCTGGAC
>NZ_JALKFU020000932.1 GCF_023242965.2 Frankia sp. AgKG'84/4 | reverse complement strand
CGTCGGAGGGGACGCCGGCGACCTGCCGGTGGACCCGGACGACGCGGCCAGGTGGCGCGCGCGCCTCGCCGGGGCGAGCGAGGTCTGGCCGCTGTCGCCGTCGCAGGCCGGGATGCTGTTTCACCGGCTGCTCGACGGGGACGACACCCCCGACGTCTACGTCCTGCAGTTCGTCCTGGACCTCGCCGGCGCGCCCCACCCGGCGCGGCTGCGGGCGGCCTCGCGGGAACTCGTTGCCCGGCACGCGGTCCTGCGCGCCGCCGTGCTGTCCGACGGTGTCGAACCGGCCCAGGTCATCATGGCTGGCGCCGAACCGGACTGGACCATCGTCGACCTGTCGTCCTGGCCCGACGGGGAGCGGGATGCCGAGGCGGCGCGGCTCGTCGAGGCCGACCGGGCGGCCCGGTTCGACCTCGCCAGCCCACCGCTGCTGCGCTTCCTGTGGGTGCGTCTCGACGCCGACCGCGCCCGGCTGGCCGTCTGCGCCCACCACATCGTCGTGGACGGCTGGTCGCTGCCCCTGATGCTGCGCGAGCTGTTCACTCTGGCCGCCGCGGAACCCGGTGCCGCCGACCAGGGTGCCGCCAGCGTGCCTGCCACGCCCAGCCGGCCGTACTCCGACTATCTGCGCTGGTTGCGCGCCCAGGACGCCGACGCGGCGCGCGCCGCGTGGCGGACCGAGCTCGCCGGCCTCGACGGCCCGACGCTGCTCGCCGGCGGCGGTGGTGGGCAT
>NZ_JALKFU020000931.1 GCF_023242965.2 Frankia sp. AgKG'84/4 | reverse complement strand
ATATCGAGAAATTATCCGCTTTTGAACGAAAAGGCATCATCCTGCAAATGCTTGGGAAATTGAAGCAGCTTTGCAATCATCCGGCCCTTTATTTAAAAGAGGAGCCCTCCGATATAGTCGATGCCCCGAAACGCTCGGGCAAGCTTGAGAAGCTGGCCGAGCTCGTTGATGCCGTGCGGGAGCAGGATGAAAGCTGCCTTATCTTCACCCAGTATATCGGCATGGGCAATATGATGAAGGAGCTGCTCGAAAAGGGTTTCAGAACGGAGAATTCCCGATTTTCATCCTTTCCTTGAAAGCGGGCGGAACCGGACTCAATTTGACCGCGGCGAACCATGTTATCCACTTCGACCGCTGGTGGAACCCTGCTGTCGAGAACCAGGCAACAGACCGCGCCTACCGGATCGGGCAAAAACGGTTCGTACATGTCCATAAACTGATCTGCACCGGAACGCTCGAAGAAAAAATTGACGCCATGCTCGACTAAAAACAAGCGCTCAATGACGAAATCATCTCAAGCGACAACTGGATCACCGAACTATCAACCAATGAAATCAAAGAACTGGTCGCCCTACATTAGCAGGGGTCAGGCCCCCACTACTGTACCGCGTTAAAGCACTGGGGGTCAGGCCCCCATCGCTGTGCCGCTTTAAAGCGCCGGGGGCCTGACCCCACTATCGCCGCAGTTAGATCACCGTTCTGGCTCTCTTTTTATATGGGCTGCCAGTGTGCGGT
>NZ_JALKFU020000930.1 GCF_023242965.2 Frankia sp. AgKG'84/4 | reverse complement strand
CCGTCCCAGCCCGCGCCGGCCCGACGGCGGGGCGTCCGTCGGCCGGCCCGTCGTCGGCGGGTCGGCAGGTGGCGCGCCGGGGGCAGGGTCCAGATCACGGGTGGCCATCAGGCGCCCTTGAGCAGCATCGGAATGTCGTGGGCGTAGTCGGCGGGGGTGACGCCGGCGAGGTAGACGGTGCGGGCGAGACCGTCGGGGTTGAAGGCGGTGACCTGCGAGCCGTGGTCGACCACCCAGCTGCCGTCGGCCTCGCGGCGCGGCGGCTCCACGGGGATGCCGAACTTGTCGGCGTCGGCGGTGATCTGCGCCGTGGTGCCGGTGAGGCCGACGAAGGTCGGGTCGAACTGCGTCAGCCACGACCGCAGGACCGCCGGGGTGTCCCGGTCCGGGTCGGTGGTCACGAACACGACGGAAACCTGCCGGCGTACCGCCTCGCTGGTCTGGCTCAGGCCGGCGGCGATGTCGGCCATGGTCGTCGGGCAGACATCCGGGCAGTGGGTGTAGCCGAAGTAGACCAGCGTGAGCTTTCCGGCCGTCGCGGCCCGCAGCCGGTAGGGGTGGCCGGACATGTCGGTGAGGGCGACGTCGGGTTTCGGCATCGGCGTCGCCAGCGTCGTGCCACGCAGGCCGGGGCCGGGCGAGGCGTCGTCGAGGCTGACGATCGCGGGGCCTTGGCCGGCAGCCTTCGAGGCCGAGCCGCCGCAGCCCGCCGCGACCAGCGCGACCAGCAGTGCGAGGC
>NZ_JALKFU020000929.1 GCF_023242965.2 Frankia sp. AgKG'84/4 | reverse complement strand
GCGCCGGGCACTGCGGCGCCGGGCACTGCGGCGCTCGAGCCGGCGGTCACCGCGGCAGGTCGGGCTCCCCTCGCCGCCCGGCTGCGGCCCGAGCATCTCGACGAGGTCGTCGGCCAGCGCCATCTGCTCGGCGCGGGCAGTCCGCTGCGCCGGCTCGTCGAGGGCGGCGGCACGACGTCGGTCATCCTCTGGGGCCCGCCGGGCACCGGCAAGACCACGCTGGCGCACATCGTGTCGCGGGCGACCGGTCGGCGCTTCCGGGAGCTTTCCGCGGTCACGGCGGGTGTCAAGGACGTGCGGGCGGTCATCGACGAGGCGCGGGCCGCCCGGTCGATGTCCGGTGCGCGCACCGTCCTGTTCATCGACGAGGTCCACCGTTTCACCCGCACGCAGCAGGACGCGCTGCTCCCCTCCGTCGAGCACGGCTGGGTCACGCTGGTCGCGGCGACGACGGAGAACCCGTTCTTCTCCGTCGTGAGCCCGCTGCTGTCCCGGTCGCTGCTGTTGACCCTCGAGCCGCTCACCGACGAGGACATCCGCGGGGTCCTCGACCGGGCTCTGCGCGATCCCCGCGGCTACGACGGGCGGATCGAGCTGACGGCGGCCGGCCGTGACCACGTCGTCCGGCTCGCCGGCGGGGACGCGCGCCGCGCGCTGACCGTGCTGGAAGCCGGTGCCGAAGCGCTGCTCGCCGCACTGGTTACCGCCGCTGCCGCTGCCGACACCGCCGACACCGATGC
>NZ_JALKFU020000928.1 GCF_023242965.2 Frankia sp. AgKG'84/4 | reverse complement strand
ACCGGGTCGGTCAGCACGTGCGGGTACCGAAAACCGCCGAACTCGTCGCCGCCCACCTACGCCGCCAGATCGTCCGCGGCGAACTCCACGAAAACGACGCCCTACCCCCCGAAGCCGTCCTCATGGAACAGTTCGGCGTCTCCCGCCCCACCCTGCGCGAAGCCTTCCGCGTCCTGGAATCCGAAGCCCTCATCAGCGTCCGCCGCGGCGCCCACGGCGGCGCCCGCGTCCACACCCCCAACGGCGACGTCGCCGCCCGCTACACCGCCCTCGTCCTCGAACACCAACACACCACCCTCGCCGACATCCACACCGCCCACACCCACCTCGAACCCACCGCCATCCGCCTACTCGCCACCACCGCCACCGACACCCACCTCACCCACCTCACCCACCACCTCACCACCACCGACCACACCCTGGCCGCCACCAACCCCAACCCCACCGACATCCACCACCAACACCTCGCCTTCCACACCCTCCTGCTCACCACCCCCGCCAACCACACCCTCACCATGATCACCAACATGATCCGGCACATCCTCGACGCCACCACCGACACCCCCACCCCCGACCTCACCACCCTCCACCACCAACACACCACCCACCACCAACTCCTCACCCACCTCACCAACCACGACCCCGACGCCGCCGAAACCCTCTGGCGCCACCACCTCACCACCACCCCCCACACCCCCCACCAACCCACCACCCCCCTCGACCTCCTCAGCGACTAACCACCC
>NZ_JALKFU020000117.1 GCF_023242965.2 Frankia sp. AgKG'84/4 | reverse complement strand
GCTGCGGGCGGAGCCGGGGCTGGTCTGGCGGATCGGGGTGAGCCGCGCGCGCAGCGGCGTGGCGGGCGTGCGCATCGGGTTCGAGGAGGCCCGCTCCGCCGCGGAGCTCGCCGGCAGCCTCGGCCTGGACGCCACCGTGGTGCACACCGACGACCTACTCATCTACAAGGTGCTGGCCCGCGACCGGGAGGCCCTGACCGAACTGGTGGAGGCGGTGCTCGCGCCGCTGCGCTCCGCACGCGGCGGCGCCGGCCCGCTGATCGACACCCTCGACGCCTACTTCACCACCGGCGGGGTCGCGCTGGCCGCCGCGCGCCGGCTGCATCTGTCGGTGCGGGCGCTGACCTACCGCCTCGACCGCATCCACACCCTGACCCGGCACGACCCGACCTCACCGACGGACCGTTACGTCCTGCAGACCGCGGTGCTCGGCGCCCGGCTGCTGGGCTGGGATCCGGCCGACGGCTGAGCGGCCCGCACGGAAACTGTCGGAGGTCTGTGGTGTTCTGGAGGGCGTGACCACAGCGTTCGAACGGCCCACCACCGACCTTGAGCGGACGCGTGCCCCGTTCGAGGTCATCTCCGACTACGCGCCGGCCGGGGACCAGCCCGCCGCCATCGAAGAGCTGGCCAGGCGCATCGGAGCCGGCGAGTCCAACGTGGTCCTGCTCGGCGCCACCGGTACGGGCAAGTCCGCGACGACGGCCTGGCTGGTCGAGCGGCTGCAGCGCCCGACGCTGGTGATGGCTCCGAACAAGACGCTTGCCGCGCAGCTCGCCAACGAGTTCCGGGAACTGCTGCCGAACAACGCCGTCGAGTACTTCGTCTCGTACTACGACTACTACCAGCCCGAGGCGTACATCGCGCAGACCGACACCTACATCGAGAAGGACTCCTCGATCAACGAGGAGGTCGAGCGCCTGCGCCACTCGGCCACGATGAGCCTGCTCACCCGCCGCGACACGATCGTCGTCGCCAGCGTGAGCTGCATCTACGGCCTCGGCACGCCGCAGGAGTACATCGACCGGATGGTCCGCCTGCGCGTCGGCGACGTGATCGAGCGGGACGTGCTGCTGCGCCGTTTCGTCGACGTCCAGTACGCCCGCAACGACCTGGCGTTCACCCGGGGCACCTTCCGGGTCCGCGGAGACACGGTGGAGGTCTTCCCGGTCTACGAGGAGCTCGCCGTCCGCGTCGAGATGTTCGGCGACGAGATCGAGCGCCTGACCTACCTGCACCCGCTCACCGGCGAGATCGTCCGCGAGGTCCCGGAGATCTTCGTCTTCCCGGCGACGCACTACGTCGCCGGCCCGGAGCGGATGGAGCGGGCGATCGCCGGCATCGAGGTGGAGCTGGCGGAACGCCTCGCGGCCATGGAGCGCCAGGGCAAGCTGCTGGAGGCCCAGCGCCTGCGGATGCGGACGACCTACGACATCGAGATGATGCGCCAGGTCGGGTTCTGCTCGGGCATCGAGAACTACTCGCGGCACATCGACGGCCGCGAGGCGGGCACGGCGCCGCACACCCTGCTCGACTACTTCCCCGACGACTTCCTGCTGGTGATCGACGAGTCGCACGTGACCGTCCCGCAGATCGGCGGGATGTACGAGGGCGACATGTCCCGCAAGCGCAACCTCGTCGAGCACGGCTTCCGGCTGCCCAGCGCGATGGACAACCGCCCGCTGCGCTTCGAGGAGTTCCTGCAGCGCATCGGCCAGACCGTCTACCTCTCCGCCACCCCCGGGCCGTACGAGCTGGGCCGGGCCGACGGCGTAGTCGAGCAGATCATCCGTCCCACCGGCCTGCTCGACCCGGAGGTGATCCTCAAGCCGACGAAGGGGCAGATCGACGATCTCGTCCACGAGATCCGGCTGCGCGCCGAGCGGGACGAGCGGGTCCTGGTGACCACGCTGACCAAGAAGATGTCCGAGGACCTGACCGACTACCTGCTCGAACACGGCATCCGGGTCCGCTACCTGCACAGCGAGGTGGACACCCTGCGCCGGGTGGAGCTGCTCACTGAGCTGCGCCGGGGCGAGTTCGACGTCCTCGTCGGGATCAACCTGCTCCGGGAGGGCCTCGACCTGCCCGAGGTGTCGCTGGTCAGCATCCTGGACGCGGACAAGGAGGGCTTCCTGCGCTCCGACAAGTCCCTGATCCAGACGATCGGCCGCGCGGCCCGTAACGTCTCCGGCCAGGTGCACATGTACGCCGACAAGGTCACCCCGTCGATGCGCCACGCGATCGACGAGACGAACCGGCGGCGCGTCAAGCAGATGGCCTACAACGCCGAGCGCGGCTTGGATCCGCAGCCGCTGCGCAAGAAGGTCGTGGACATCCTCGACGACATGGTCCGCGAGTCGGCCGAGGGCGAGCTGGTCGGCGGCGGCGGGCGGGCGCAGTCGCGCGGCAAGGCGCCGGTACCCGGGATGAAGTCCCGCGGTGGCCGCGACGACCTCGTCGGCAAGTACGCCGCCGAGCTCGCCGGCATGCCGTCGCACGAGCTGGCCCAGCTCATCCGCCAGCTCGACGACCAGATGCACGAGGCGGCCCGGGACCTGAAGTTCGAGCTCGCCGCCCGGCTGCGCGACGAGATCGGCGAGCTGAAGAAGGAGCTGCGTGGCATGGGCGCCGCCGGCGTCCAGTAGCGGTAAGAAGCGGGCGCCCCGCCGGCCGCTCGCAGTGCGGGGCAGGCCGGCGGTTCCCGGCCAGCCAGCGGTGACCGGCTACACCGGCGGGTGCTCGGCCGCCGCGTCGGCGGCGGCCTTGGCCTCGCGGCGGGCTTCCAGCTCGCGCCAGACCTCGGCGACGCGGGTGTCGAGGTCGGCGAGGTCGCCGCCGTTGTCGATGACCACGTCCGCGACGGCACGGCGCTGTTCGTCGCTGGCCTGCGAGGACATTCGGGCGAGGGCCTCATCGCGGGGCAGACCGCGCCCGGCAAGGCGCTCCAGCCGTAGCTCCCGGGGCGCCTCGACGACGAGGACCAGGTCGTAGCTGCCCGCCGCGCCCGTCTCGACGAGCAGCGGGATGTCGTGTACCGCGATCCCGTCCGGGTCGAGGCCGGCGATCCGCTGCTGCGTCCGCGCGCGGATCAGCGGGTGCACGATCGCCTCCAGCCGGGCCCGCGCCGCGGGATCGGCGAACACGACGCGACCCAGCGCCGGCCGATCCAGGCTGCCGTCCGGCGCCGCCACGGCCGGGCCGAACGCGGCCAGCACCGCGGCGAGCCCGGGCGTGCCCGGGGCCACTACCTCCCGCGCGATCCGGTCGGCGTCGATCACCGTCGCGCCCCGGCCCTCGAGCCGCGCCGACACCGCGCTCTTACCCGAACCGATCCCACCTGTCAGACCCACCGTGAGCACCCTGCCGAGTCTGCCAGCCCGGTCCACCACGCGCGCCGACCACCCGGTGCCCGCCCTCTGGGACTCGAGCGGGCCGTCCCGGCGCACGGCACCCACCTCGGCCGCGCCGGCCTGCCGGCGGGCCACGGGCCGGCCGTTGGCAGACTGACGTCGTGGACGAGGGGGATTCGGGGATCGCTTCCGGCCGTTCCGCCCCCCGAACCGTTGACGTGGCCGTTGACGTGGCCGTTGATGTTGACGGTGACGGTGACGGTGACGTGGCCGTCGGCGGGAGCGCGGGCGGCGGGCGCGGGCGGCGGGCCGCGGCGGTCGTCCACCACCTGTGGCCCGTGCTGCTCACGGGCACCCTGCTCGGGCTCGGCTGGCTCGGGCTGGGGCTGCTGCCGGTCCTCGCCCGACGGGCGCCGCTGCTGCTGATCGCCCTGCGGCCGACGTGGGGCGTGCTCGTGCTGGTCGGCGCTTCGGTGCCGTTCCTGCCGGCGCTGCTGATCGCCACGGTGCTGCGCTGCCTGCTCGACGTCGGGTACTACGCGATGGCGCGCAACAACGTCCGCTCGTTGCTGCTTCGATCGATGGGAGGCGGACGGCTCGTCGCGGCGCTCACCCGACCGAACACCCAGACTCCGCTGCTGTGGTTCTGCCTGCTGAACACGAACATGGCCGTGGATGCGGCGCTCGGCGCCGGTGGTGTGCCGCTGCGGCGGTTCCTGCGGTTCCTGGTGCCTGGCTCGGTGCTGTCCAGCCTGGTCTACCTGAGCGCGGCGCGGGCGGTGACGCCCTGGATGCGCGGCGGCGTCGACTGGCTGGACGCGCGCCTGACCTGGTTCGTGCTCGGCGGGCTCGCCCTCGCGGTCCTCCGACTGGCCGGCGGCCGGGCCCTGCGGCGCCTGCGATCACGGCGAGGGGCCGCCGATCGACCTCGGGGTACCGGTCGCGCCACGCCGTACCCCGACAATCACTTCCCGCATGCAAATCATGACTCTCTGGACACGTCTCCGCGGGAGTAGCAGGCTCGGACGTGAGCGGCCCCCGCCAGGCCGCCGTCTGTCACCCGGGTTCCACCCGGTCGTCGCCCCCTTACCCCCGGAGCCGACCATGCACCAGCCGCACCGCACCGCGACGTGCGCCGTTCCGCCACACGTCCTCGAACGGATCGTCCGCAACGGCAGCGACCAGCAGCGATCCTGGGCGTTGTCCACCCTGATCCAGGACGGTTCGCACCGCACGCTTCGCGACCACAACGCCCGGCTGCGGGCCGCGCGCCGCGGCGTCGAGCCGCGCGGGCCCGTGCCGCTGACCGGCCCCCGCCGGTCCGTCTCCGACGCCGGCGGCGCCGAGACGCTGCCGGGCCGGCTGATTCGGGTCGAGGACGGCTCCGCCGTCGCGGATCCCGCGGTGAACGAGGCCTACGACGGTCTCGGCGCCACCTTCGCCTTCTTCTCCACCGCCCTCGGCCGCGACTCGATCGACGACGAGGGGATGGCGCTGCTCGCCACCGTGCACTACGGCGATCACTACGACAACGCGTTCTGGAACGGCCAGCAGATGGTCTTCGGCGACGGGGACGGGGAGCTGTTCCACCGGTTCACCGGATCGCTGGACGTCATCGGGCACGAACTCACCCACGGCGTGACCGAGGACGAGGCGGCATTGATGTACCTCAACCAGTCCGGCGCCCTCAACGAGTCGATCAGCGACGTCTTCGGCTCCCTGGTGAAGCAGTACGCCCGGGGTGAGACGGCCGAGGAGGCCGACTGGCTGATCGGCGCGGGGCTGCTGACCGACGCGGTGCGCGGGGTGGCCCTGCGGTCACTGAAGGCCCCCGGCACCGCCTACGATGATCCCGTGCTCGGGGATGACCTCCAGCCCGGTCACATGGACGCCTACGTGCATACGACGATGGACAACGGCGGAGTGCACATCAACTCCGGCATCCCGAACCGCGCCTTCTACCTCGCTGCTACCGCGCTCGGCGGCTTCGCGTGGGAGAAGGCGGGCCGTATCTGGTACGAGAGCCTGCGCGCCGGCCACGTGCGGCCGAACGCGACCTTCCGGACCTTCGCCGCCGCCACCGGCCGCCAGGCCGCGGTGCTGTTCGGCGCACGGGAACGTGCGGCGGTCGAGCAGGCGTGGCGTGCTGTCGGCGTCACGGGCGCAGAGCCGAGCCGGCGGCTGGGTGACCCGCGGCCGCGTTCGCCTGCTCCGGATCGGCGCGCAGCCGGATGAGCGTGTGGGCCGCCTGACGGGCCAGCACGGTGAGCGCTCGGACGATCACAGGGTCGACGTCATCGCGCGTCTTCTCCCAGCGGGCTCCGATCACGCCGAGCAGCCCGCCCTCACCCGGCAGCGGCAGGACGAACAGCGAGCCGACCCTGAGCGGATCGAGGTACCCGGGCGTCATCAGCGAGGAGGCGCTCCCGTCCTTGAGGAAGACCGGGCACTGCGTGCGCATCACCCGCTCCATCAGCAAGGTGCGGTCGCGCTGCGGCTCCTCACCGACGGAGACCATCGGCACCGTGCCGGGAGCCTCGCAGGCCCCGACCACCCGGTAGAAGGTCGAACCCGGTACCTGCGCCGTCATCAGCGCGACCTCGGTCGCGTCGAGCAACGCCCGGGTGACAGCGGTGATGATCGTCCCGGCCCGGTCCAGATCATCGGGGAAGGAGAGGCGATCGAGGTCGGCGAGCGCGCCGGCGACGGCCCGGAAGGCGGTGGCCTCCCGGCCGGCGTCAAGCAGCGACGACACCTGACGCGACAGGTCGACCAGATTCGCCCGCTGTCCGGACGTGAGCCGGCGCGGCACCCGGTCGACGACGACCAGCGCGCCGAGGACCCGGCCGTCCTGCGCCGCGATGGGCATGCCGGCCGCGAATCTGATCTGCTCGTCGGCGGCATAGCGGCGGTAGGGGTGGCCGCCGCCCGCGAGGTCCTGGACCTCCACGAAGGCGCGCTCCGCGACGACCCGGGCACCGATGCCGCACTTCTCCGCGATGATCGACAAGGCAGGTCCCCGCCGCGTCTTCGACCACACCCCCCGGCGTCCGTCGAAGACGATCGTGGCCGCCAAGCAGCCGGTCGACCTCGCCGCGATCGACGCGAGGTCGTCGAAGGCCGCCTCCGGCTCGGTGCGCAGAACATGGTGATTGCCCAGGGCGGCGAGACCGCTGAGATCGGACGGCTCGCGGACGCCTGGGCCGGCGGGGATCGCCTCGGCCGGTGTCGTGTCGGCGGCGCGGTCCGCCGAGCCGGACCCAGCCAACTCCTCCTGTCGGGATGGCGCCGCCTGGTCCGCGCCGGGCGGAGCCGGTCGCCGTGGTGCGGCGGGCGCGCGAGCGCGGAGCAGGCCCGAGAGCCGCGCAGCCGGCAGCGGGTCCGAGACTGCCTCGCCCTGGAGCAGGTCACAGCCCAGATCGATCATCATGGCGAGGGTGCGCTGGCTTGCCACACCTTCGCAGACCACCCGCAGCCCGAGCCGGTGTCCCAGGTCGACCACGGAGCGCACGATCGCCGCGGCGGGCAGGTTGCCACTCGCGTCGGTGACGAAACCACGGTCGATCTTGACCTCGTTGAAGGGCAGCGCGTTGAGGATCTCCATCGAGCTGTAGCCGGTGCCGAAGTCGTCCAACGACAGGTTGATTCCCTCGGCCCGCAGCTCGCGCAGAATCGTCGCGGCCCGCGCCGGATCGGCGACCAGCACGCTCTCGGTGATCTCCAGCGTGAGCGACCGGCCGGTCAGGCCATGCGAGGACAGGGCGCCGACGACGCGCTGCGGCAGATCGTCGAGCACCAGCATGCGCGGGGAGAGGTTCACCGAGACCACCAGATGCAGGCCCGCGGCGGCCCAGGCCGCACACTGCCGGCACGCTTCGTTGAGGACCCAGCCGGTCAGGTCCGAGATGATGGCCGAGCGCTCGGCCATCGGCAGGAAGGCCCCGGGTGGCAGCAGCCCACGTGTCGGATGCTGCCACCGCAGCAGCGCCTCGACTCCGACGATCTGTCCGGAATGCGCCGACTGCAGCGGCTGGTAGAACAGGACCAGCTCGTCCCGCTCGATCGCGACGCACAGGTCGGCGTACAACGCGATCTCCTCCGGCTTCACGCCGACGATCGCCGGGTCCCAGACCCCGATGCTCTCCCCCGTTCGCCTGGCCCGGGACAACGCCGAATCCGCGCAGGCCAGCAACTCCGCCACCGTTCTGCCGGCGTGCGGAGCGACGGCGATCCCAGCCGACGCATCGAGGGCGACGTCGACGCCATCCACCTCGAACGGTCCCTGCAACTGGCGCAGAACCCGCTGGCCGAGCGCACGAGTCGCCCCGGTCAACGTCGCCGCAGGCGCTGCACAGATGAGCACGAACTCGTCCCCGCCGGCCCGGCCGACGAGAGCGGGGCTCGGCGTGAGCCTGCCCAGCGTCCCCGCGACGGCCTGCAGGAGCCGGTCTCCGCCGGCGTGCCCCAACGCGTCGTTGAACTCGTGGAAGTGATTGATGTCGACCAGGACGAGAACCGCCTCGCGCCCGGACGACCGGATGTCGGCCACCGCCCGCTCGCCCCGCTCGAGAATCCCTCGACGGTTGGGCAGCCTGGTGAGGGTGTCCGTCTCCTTCGGCGGCAGCCGTACGCGGAACAGGCCCTTCACCATCACGCCGACCATGACCGTGCAGAGCGCGCTGGAGATCGCGGGCGCGCCCACGCCGCCGGTGTCGCCGTGGGCGGTCGCGCCGGCCAGCAGCGCGACGACGATCAGCCCGACGACCAGCACGGCGGCGCCGGTGCGGATGAGGGCGACCGACGCGCACAGCGGCGGAAACCACACCAGGTACATGGCCGCGGCGGCCGCCGACGGGGTTTCGGCCACGCCCAGCGCGAGCACCGCCGCGAAAGTGAGGGCCGCGACCGGGGCGACCCAGACGCGCCGTGGCTGAGCGACCAGCCCGGCGATCACGTTGAGCACCGACACCGCGAGCGCGACGAAGGCCTGCCAGCTCAGGCGATCCGGCGAACCCGGAGTCAACAACACCAGCAGAAACAGCGCGACCGCGCCCAGCGGTACCAGGGTCAGCAGCCGCGCACGGTCGACATACGCATGATCGCTGTACACGAGCCGCGCCCTCCCCCGTCGCCCAGGCCCGGCGGGGCCGCGCCCCACGAATGCCGGCCCCGGGGCCACGTCCCGCGGAACCGGCCTTGCGCAGGCGTCGCGCCACAGCCAACCGGGCGCCGGCATCCAGCCGGCGACCGCAGTGGATACCAGCAGGCGTCGCACCTGGGCATACCCACTGGGACGACATCTTCCACCGTGCTCGAACGATTCACGATGGCCGCATTGTTCGCGAATCGGAGCTTGACTGCCCATCGGCGACGAACAGTCGTGGCAGAAATCCGGGAGAAGGCGCGAATACCGGATTCGACATTCATCCCGCCGCTGGCGGCAGGCAGCGCGACCGCGACGGCCTCCCGCCAGAACGGGTGTCAGCGCCCCGCGACGGGCCTGCCGATCCGCCGCGGCGCGCCCCGCTCAGTGGGCGGCGTCGTCCCAGGTCCGGCCGGAACCGACGCTGACGTCCAGCGGGACCGACATGGTGTACGCGGAGGTCATCTCGGCTCGGACGAGGCGCTCGACGGCCTCGTACTCCCCGGGCGCGATCTCCAGGACCAGCTCGTCGTGCACCTGCAGCAGCAGCCGGGAGGCGTGACCGCCGGCCCGCAGCGCCCGGTCGACGCCGAGCATCGCGATCTTGATGATGTCGGCGGCCGAGCCCTGGATCGGGGCGTTGAGCGCCATGCGTTCGGCCATCTGCCGGCGCTGGGAGTTGTCGCTGGTCAGGTCGGGCAGGTAGCGGCGCCGCCCGAGAATCGTCTCGGTGTAGCCGTCGCGGCGGGCCTGCTCGACGACCCCGCGCAGGAAGTCCCGCACGCCGCCGAAGCGGGCGAAGTAGGCGTCCATGTGTTCGCGGGCCTCGTCCGGCGCGATGCCGAGCTGGGAGGCGAGCCCGAAGGCGCTCAGCCCGTAGGCGAGCCCATAGGACATCGCCTTGATCCGTCGGCGAAGTTCCGGGTCGACCTCGCTGACGGGCAGGTCGAACGCCTCGGCCGCGACGAAGGTGTGCAGGTCCTCGCCGGAGCCGAACGCCTCGATGAGGGCCTCGTCGCCGGACAGGTGCGCCATGATCCGCATTTCGATCTGGGAGTAGTCGGCGGTCAGCAGCGTCTCGTAGCCGGCGCCGACGACGAAGGCCTGGCGGATCTGGCGGCCCTCGGCGGTGCGGATCGGGATGTTCTGCAGGTTCGGGTCGGTGGAGGACAGCCGCCCCGTCGCCGCGATGGTCTGGTTGAACGTGGTGTGGATGCGGCCGGCGTCGTCGATCATCGGCAGCAGCGAGTCGACGACGGTCTTGAGCCGGGCCACGTCGCGGTGGCGCAGCAGTACCGGCAGCAGCGGATGGTCCGACTGGACCGCGAGCCAGGCCAACGCGTCGGCGTCGGTGGTGTAGCCGGTCTTGATCTTCTTGGTCTTCGGCAGGCCCAGTTCCTCGAAGAGGATCTGCTGGAGCTGCTTGGGCGAGCCGAGGTTGAACGACCGCCCGACGATCTCGTGCGCCTGCGCGGCGACGTCCGCGACCTCGCCGCCGTAGTGCTTCTGCAGCTCACTCAGATGGTCGTGATCGGCGCCGATCCCAGCGCGCTCCATCCCGGCGAGCACGGTGACCAGCGGGAGTTCCATCTCGCGCAGCAGCGTCGCGGCGCAGCGGCGTTCGAGGTCGGCGTCCAGCTCGTCGGCGAGCTCGAGGCAGGCGCGCGCGCGCAGCGCGTCGGCGCGGGACTCCTCCGCCTCACCGGAGCCGTCGAGGGTGAGCTGGCCGTTGGCGGCGGACTCGCCCGCGACGTCCCGGTGGAGGTAGCGAGCGACCAGGTCGGCCAGGTCGAACGAGCGCTGGCCGGGCAGGGCGAGATAGGCGGCGAGCGCGGTGTCGCTGGTGACCCCGGCCAGTGGCAGGCCGAGCTCGGCCAGCGCGAGCATGGGGCCCTTGACGTCGTGCGCGGCCTTCGGCTGGTTCGGGTCGGCGAGCCAGTCGCCGAGGACAGCGAGATCCGCCGGGGTGAGCTGCGTCGGATCGATCCAGGCAGCGGCGCCATCGGCCGAGGCCAGGGCCAAGCCGGCCAGCACGCCGGTGCCCCGGCCCCAGCTCCCCCGGGGGTACAGGCCGGTGCGGCCGACGCCGCGCGCGTGCCGCGCCAGCCAGCCGGCCACCGCGTCCGGTTCGAGGATGGTCAGGTCGACCTCGAAGCCCTCCTCGACCGGCGGCGGGGTCGTGGCCAGCGCCGCGTAGAGACGCTCACGCAGGACGCGGAACTGCAGAGTGTCGAAGAGCTGGTGGACCGCCTCCCGGTCCCACGGGCGCAGGCGCAGCTCGTCCGGGCCGACCGGCAGCGGCACGTCCCGCGCCAGCTCGGTCAGCGACCGGTTGCGGATCACCGAGGACAGGTGGGCGCGCAGCGACGCCCCGGTCTTCCCGCCGAGCTCGTCGGCCCGGTCGACCAGCTCGGCGAGGGAGCCGAACTGCTGGATCCACTTGGTGGCGGTCTTCTCCCCCACTCCCGGCACGGAGGGCAGATTGTCGGAGGGGTCGCCGCGCAGCGCCGCGAAATCCGGGTACTGCACCGGCGACAGGCCGTACTTCGCCTCGACCTCCGCCGGGGTGAACCTGGTCATGTCGGAGATGCCCTTGCGGGTCATCAGCACTGTCACCCGCTCGTTGACGAGCTGCAGCGCGTCCCGGTCGCCAGTGACGACCAGGACCTCCATCCCCACGGCTGCGCCGGCGGTCGCCAGGGTGGCGATCACGTCGTCGGCCTCGAAGCCGGCGGCGCTCACCCCGGGCACCGCGAGCGCGTCACAGACCTGGTGGATGAGGCTGACCTGACCGGTGAAATCGGCCGGCGTCTCGGCGCGGCCGGCCTTGTACTCGGCGTACTGGTTGTGGCGGAAGGTCGGCGTCGGCAGGTCCCAGGCGACGGCCACGTGGCTCGGCCGCTCGTCCCGCAGGGCGTTGATCAGCATCGAGGTGAAACCGTAGACGGCGTTCGTCGGCTGCCCGGTGGACGTCGAGAAGTTCTCGACCGGCAGTGCGTAGAACGCGCGGTAGGCCAGCGAGTGCCCGTCGAGCAGCAGCAGGCGCGGCACCGGCATCCCGTTCGTCGTCGTCGACCGCACCATCGCCGTCGCCGGCGCCCGCTCCACCGACCTGTACACCCGCA
>NZ_JALKFU020000927.1 GCF_023242965.2 Frankia sp. AgKG'84/4 | reverse complement strand
CCACCCGGGACGCCGCCGCCGGGCGTGCCGCCACCCGGGACGCCGCCGCCGGGCACTCCGCCGCCGGGAACACCGCCGCCGGGAACACCGCCCACGGGGCCGACGGTGGGCACGCCGCCGACGGGAATGACGGGGATGCCTTCACCGCACTTCGCCACGCCGACCGTCGGCACGGTCACCAGCATTCGCTTCGTCACGGCATCCCAGGGCGACACGATGACGGCGAGCGCCTTGGACGGTATCCAGACCGTCTGCAGCGGGCCGATAGCAAGAACTCCGCCGCCCAGGCTCGTGTCGAACCAGCCGAATCCGAAGCTCTTGATCGAGGTGTTCTTCAGCTCCCAGTAGGCCTCGACACCCTTGCACCTGTAGATCAGGACAAGCGGGTTGACGTCGATGTCCTCGATTCCGTTGACCTGCTTGTCATACGGGATCTTGAAGGGCAGTAGATCGAGATACTTGTCGAGATCCTTGTCGCCGACGCCGACCAGGCCTGAGTCCTTCGTGCCGCCCGACCCGACCGCGCCGCGCGCCGTCGCGGCGGCGCTGGGGCTGGTTCCCCCCTCCGCTGCCCCCCCGGGCGCTGGGGCTGGTGAGGCGTCCACGTCGACGTTCACGTCAGGCAGGACGACACCGCCGGACCTGGCCGACGACGAGCTCGTGGTCGGCCTGTCCTCGGCGGGCGCGGCGGCCGGCGCCGTCGGGAGGGGCGTGGCGGATCCGCCGACCGCGGTCGGCGGATCCGC
>NZ_JALKFU020000926.1 GCF_023242965.2 Frankia sp. AgKG'84/4 | reverse complement strand
GAACAAGGTTCCTTTATATGTTTGGTGACGATGGCGAAGAGGTCACACCCGTTCCCATTCCGAACACGGAAGTTAAGCTCTTCAGCGCCGATGGTAGTTGGGGGATCTCCCCCTGTGAGAGTAGGACGTCGCCAAGCTTATATCGTTCCGCAGTAGCTCAGTGGTAGAGCATTCGGCTGTTAACCGAACGGTCGTAGGTTCGAGTCCTACCTGCGGAGCCATATAGAGAAGTACCCAAGTGGCTCAAGGGGCGCCCCTGCTAAGGGTGTAGGTCGCGTAAGCGGCGCGAGGGTTCGAATCCCTTCTTCTCTGCCACATGGCCCCTTGGTCAAGCGGTTAAGACACCGCCCTTTCACGGCGGTAACACGGGTTCGAATCCCGTAGGGGTCACCATTTTATATATTGGAGGATTAGCTCAGCTGGGAGAGCACCTGCCTTACAAGCAGGGGGTCGGCGGTTCGATCCCGTCATCCTCCACCATATAATTTGCCGGTGTAGCTCAATTGGTAGAGCAACTGACTTGTAATCAGTAGGTTGGGGGTTCAAGTCCTCTTGCCGGCACCATTTATGATTCAATTATATGTGGAGGGGTAGCGAAGTGGCTAAACGCGGCGGACTGTAAATCCGCTCCCTCCGGGTTCGGCGGTTCGAATCCGTCCCCCTCCACCATTTTATATATAGGGGCATAGTTTAAAGGTAGAACAGAGGTCTCCAAAACCTCCAGTGTGGGTTCGATTCCTACTGCCCCTGC
>NZ_JALKFU020000925.1 GCF_023242965.2 Frankia sp. AgKG'84/4 | reverse complement strand
GAACGCCCCGGTCGCCCGCCCGCCGGACGCCGCCCCGACGTCGACGACCGTGCCCGTCGTCGCCGTGACGCCGACGCCGCAGGCACCCGCGCAGGCACCCGCCGAAGCAGCCGCGCCGCCCGCGGCGACCGGGAAGCCGCAGTCGGGGGTGGCGATCCTCACCAACCTCGCCACCGGCTTCTGCCTCGACAGCGGCGCGGACAGCACCATCTTCGCCAGCACCTGCGACGGTCGGCTCAGCGAGCGATGGGCGGTCTTCGGCTACGGCCAGGTGATGTTGAAGAACCAGTCGACCGGACTGTGCCTGGACAGCAACGCGAAGGGTCAGGCCTACAGCCGGGTCTGCCAGAGCAAGCCCAACCAGTGGTGGACGATGGCCGACGCCGGCTACAGCAGCGTGAGTATGACCAACGTCGGAACGAAACGGTGCTTCGACAGCGGCAGTGACGGCAGCGCCTACACGCTGCCGTGCAACGACGGCTCCTACCAGCGGTGGGTCCGTGCTTGAGATCCTGCGGGCCCACCGCGGCGTCGTCCTGCTCGTTCTCACCGTCGCCGTCGCGGGTGTCCTGGCACTGGTGTTCGCGAACTGGTTCGCCAGGACGTGGGGCTGGCGGCGGACGATCCGCGGCCTGGGCCGCCAGTTCGCGCTGGGGCTGCGCGACCTCGCCCGGGTGAGCACCGCCGGACACCGCTTCCGCCGGGACGTGCGCGCCGTCGCCGCGCTGCTCGCCGACCCGACGCTCGGCCCGGACA
>NZ_JALKFU020000924.1 GCF_023242965.2 Frankia sp. AgKG'84/4 | reverse complement strand
GTCGCGGGAACCGCGCCTGGCCGTGTCGTGCTGACGAGGTGGGCCGGCCAGGCCGGCGAGCGTCTCGGTCTCGTCCGAGAGCCGGCACACGGTGGGCCGCAGGTCGCGCACGGCCAGGGCGCGCAGCAGCCGGGTCCCGGTGGCGAAGTCGGGCACCGACCAGCCCTCATAGAGGCGACGGGCCGGCAGCGGCCGCACCCGCGCCACCACCTGGGTGATCACGCCGAAGGCACCTTCGGAGCCGAGGATCAGCTCGCGCAGATCCGGTCCGGCCGCCGACGCGGGCGCGCGGCCGAGCTCCCAGGAGCCGGCGGGCGTGGCCACGCGCAGCCCGACGACCAGGTCGTCGAAGCGGCCGTAGCCCGCGGAGGCCTGCCCGCTGGAGCGGGTGGCGGCGAAGCCGCCGATCGAGGCGTACTCCCAGGACTGCGGCAGATGCCCGAGGGTGAGCCCTTCCTCGGCGAGCAACTCCTCGGCCCGCGGGCCGCGCAGGCCGGCGTCGAGTTCGGCGGTGCCGGACTCCCGGTCGACCCGGCCCAGGCGGTCCAGCCGGGACAGGTCGAGCGCGATCACAGGCCGGTCGCCGCGCCCGGACGGCGCGAGGCCGCCGACGACGGAGGTGCCGCCGCCGTAGGGCACGATGACGATCCGTTCCTGGTTCGCGACCCGGAGCACGGCGAGCACCTCGTCGTGGCCGGCGGGCAGGACGACGGCGTCGGGCGCGGCCGCGGCGTCGCCGGCCCGCAGCCGCAGCAGG
>NZ_JALKFU020000923.1 GCF_023242965.2 Frankia sp. AgKG'84/4 | reverse complement strand
CGCCGGTGCCGCCGGTGATCAGCACCGTGCCACCGGGACGCCAGGTGTCGGCGCTGCCCACCCCGCGGGCGCCGGCGGCGCTGGTGCTCGCGGGGTCGGCGTCGTCCACGCGGACCAGGCGGGGCACGAACAGGTGCGCCGCGCGGGCCGCGCTCTGGTCCTCCCCGCCCGGCGTGGTCAGCGCCGCGCCGAACCAGCCCAGGGACTCGTCGTCGAGCTCGGCGGGCAGATCGAGCAGCCCGCCGAACCCACCGGGGCGCTCCAGCGCCAGGGTGCGGCCCAGGCCCCAGAGCATCGCCTGCTCGGGACTGGTCACCGGGTCCTGCGGGCCCGTGCTGACCGCGCCGCGGGTGACCAGCCACAGCGGCGCGGCCACGCCGACGTCACCCAGCGCCTGGGCGAGCGCGACGGTGAGAGCGAAGCCGGTGCTCAGCGCGGGATGGACGGGGTGCGCCGAGGTGTCCAGACCGAGCAGCGACACCACGGCGCCGATCGGCACGTCCGCCTGCGGCGAGGCGCCGGTCAGGACAGCGGCGATCCGGGCCCGGTCGGCGTCGGCGCCGTCGAGGCGGATCGTGACGGGCTCACCGCCGAGGCGGGCGATCAGCCAGCTCAGCCGGGTCAGCGTCGCCTCGTCCAGCCCGGTGGGCGGGACCAGCACCGGCCAGCGGCCGGACAGCGGCGGGGGGAACGCGGCCTGGGCCGTGACGGCCTCGGTGGCGGCGGGGGCCCGCCGCGGGCGCCACACCCTGCGGTTT
>NZ_JALKFU020000922.1 GCF_023242965.2 Frankia sp. AgKG'84/4 | reverse complement strand
AGCACCAGCACGGCGCCGACGAGGCCGCGTACACCCGCGACCGCGCCGGCGCCGACGACCGGTGCCGCCACCGCCAGGGCCAGCAGCGTCACGACCGCCATCGTGGTGAGGAACGAGCCCGGCAGCACGTGCAGGGCGCCGCGCAGCGCCACCGCGCCGGCGAAGCCGGACAGCACCGCCAGCGCCGCGATCCCGGCGAGCCGGACCGCGCGGGACCGGACCAGCCGGGTCAGCAGCACCCCCGTGGCAGCGATGACGAGCACCATCGGCAGGTAGCCCGCGGCGAGACCGCCGCCGCCCTGGTCGCGGGGGGCGTTGGGGACGACGTCGACGACCGGGATCACCAGGCCGGGCATGAACACCCGGATGCCCCGGGTGATCGCCTCGGTCACCGCGGGGCTCGCCGCGGAGGCCACCCGCAGGGTCAGCCCGGCGTCACCGATGACGATCGCCGCGTAGGCGTCCCGGTCGCGTAGCGCGCGGTCGGCGGCGGCGACGGTGCCGACGGTGTGCACCGAGAGCGCGCCGGGTTCCACCCGGCTGATCTGGTCGGCGAGCGCGGTCGCGGCCGGTTCCGGCCCGACGGTGAGGATGGGCAGGTCGCGCGGGCGAAGGCTGGTCGCGGAGGTGCCGTAGAGCCAGATCAGCAGCCCCATCAGCACCGCCATGCCGAGCGTGATCGCGCCCGCGCGACGCACCGCACGCAGACCGAGTGGATCACGCACCGGCCCGCCGGCGCCGACTCCCGCCGCGCCGCTCGCGCC
>NZ_JALKFU020000921.1 GCF_023242965.2 Frankia sp. AgKG'84/4 | reverse complement strand
TCGGAGCGACACACCCGCACCCCGGACGATCAACCAGCCGCTCCCGATCTACACCACGCAGTGGGACTCACCCCCGGTGGCGGTCGGGGCGCTGACGACGAACCTCACGGTGCAACGGGCCGGCTACTACCGGCAGGCCGTCGACGACACGGACGTCTACGACCGGCTCTACGACCAGGTCCTCGCTGATCCGGCGGTCGCCGGGGTGACCCGTGACCTGCTCGCGGGGCTGCCCGTGCCGTCCGACGTCGTCGTCGACAACCTGCGGATCGTCGCACCGGAATCAGCTGTCCGCGGCACCGTGAACACCCTCAGCGCCCAGATCGCGGACTATCTGGGTGGCAGTAATCCGACCCTCTCGCTGAGCGTCGATCTACGACCGGTGTTCACGGCGATCGCGAAGCTCGCGACCATCTACCTGGCCGGGCAGGTGTCGGGCACGCCGACCTTCCAGGCCCACGACGTCGCGGCTGTGACCCAGGTGCTCGTCGCCGGTCTGGACCAGATGGCGCAGGGCCGCCGCCCGGCCGGCGTCCCGACGTTCGACCTCACCGCCCGGCAGGCCGAGCGGATCACCGCCGTGCTGGTGAGCAGGCTGCCGCCGTCGGACCGGGTGCGGATGCGCGGCGAGGTCGCGGGCCTGCTGCGTCAGGGCCGGGTGTCCGCCGCGCTCGCGGCGGTGGGACCGCTGCTGTTCCAAGGCGACGAGGCGGCCCTCACCGACCTGCGCCGCCGCCTCGCCGGCGACCGGCTCGACCTGGGCACACC
>NZ_JALKFU020000920.1 GCF_023242965.2 Frankia sp. AgKG'84/4 | reverse complement strand
GCGTACGCGCCGGTCACCCGCCCGCGCGGGCTGCGCCGGCCGGTGACCCGCGGGTAGCGCAGGTCCGAGGACGTCGCCATGTCCCAGGCGACGTCCAGGACGGGCGTGACCGCACCGTAGAAGCGGCGCGGTACGCCGGGCAGGCCGGCGGCCAGGGTCCCGCGCAGCACCAGTGCCTGCTGGGCGGCGACCGTCATGCCCTGGGCGTAGAGCGGGTTGAAGCTGCACAGGGCGTCGCCGAGGACGACGAGGCCGTCGAGGGGATCACGCAGCGCCTCGAAGTGACGCCGCACCGACTCCCGGAACCGGAACGGCACGGGCGCGGTCAGCGGGGTGGCGGCGCGGAGCAGGTCGTACACGTCCGGCACGGGCAGGCCGCGGGCGAACGCCAGGAAACCGGCCTCGTCGGTCGGCGGGTGCTGGCCGAGCAGACCCGCGAGGGTGACGATCCACCGGGAGTCCTCGGTGCGGGCCACGCCCGCACCGAGGAGCCCGGGCGCGGTGGCCACGATGATGCTGTTCTCGCCGTCGAGGTGCTCGGGGCGACGTTCGTAGAGGCGGGAGGAGTAGCCGAGGTCGACGGTGACCCGCGAGATCGGCGGGGGTTGCTGGCCGCGGGCGGCCAGCCAGTCCAGGCTGCGGGAGTTGCGCCCGCTGGCATCGACGACCAGCTCGGCGGGCAGCTCCGTGATGGCGTCCGGGTCGGCACCGTCCCCGTCGGGGCGGATCCGCACGCCGGTGACCCGCCCGCCGCCGCTGGCCGTGCCGAGCAGGCCGGCC
>NZ_JALKFU020000919.1 GCF_023242965.2 Frankia sp. AgKG'84/4 | reverse complement strand
GGGGCCAGCGGATCGGGGAACCGGGCCAGCTCGTGCACGTCGTCGATGCCGGCGAGCCCCGCGACGAGGTCGACGTCGCCAGGCTCCCCGGGCAGGACACCGGTCTGCGCCGGCTTGACGACGGCGACGGCGTGCCCGCGGTCCTGCGCGAGCGCGGCGACGGCGGCGGTGACCACGGTCTTGCCGACCTCGGTACCCGTGCCGGAGACCACCAGCACCGTCATCGGCCCAGTCCCGTCATCGGCCCAGTCCCGTCATCGGCCCAGTCCCGCCATCGGGCCGGCGCGTCGCGGGCCAGCACCCCGGCGGCGGCGAACGCCGAGGTCACCACCTCGAGATCGGCGTCGGTGAGGTCGGCGCGGGCAGCGAGGCGCAGCCGGCTTGTGCCCGCCGGCACGGTCGGCGGGCGGAAACAGCCGACCGACACCCCGTGCGCCAGGCAGGTCGCCGCGGCCTCGACCGCGGGCCGCGGCTCGCCGATCAGCACCGACACCACCGCCCCTGCTGGTGCCGGGGGCCCGGTGAGCGCGGCGAGCTGGCGGGCCCGGGCCCGCACGGCGCCCGGTAGCTGCGGCCGGGTCCGAATCTCGGTGAGGGCGGCGAGCGCCGCGCCCACGTTCGCTGGGGCGAGGCCGGTGTCGAAGATGAAGCTGCGCGCGGTGTCGACGAGGTGCTCGCGCAGCGCCTCGGTGCCGAGCACCGCGCCGCCCAGCCCGGCGAGCGCCTTCGACAGGGTCACCGTGGCGACCACGTCCGGCGCTCCGGCGAGCCCCGCCGCGGCG
>NZ_JALKFU020000918.1 GCF_023242965.2 Frankia sp. AgKG'84/4 | reverse complement strand
CGGCGGGCCGCCCGCGGACGCCGCGGCGGACGAGGCGGGGGAGCGCCAGATCGCGGCGGTCGTGCGGATCTGCCGGGCGCTTGATGGAATGCCGCTGGCGATCGAGCTGGCCGCCGCACGGTTGCGGGCGATGACCCCCGAGCAGGTCGCCGCCCGCCTGGACGACCGTTTCCGCCTGCTGAACTCGGGCAGCCGCACGGCCCTACCGCGGCACCGCACCCTCGCCGCCGTGGTGTCCTGGAGCTGGGATCTGCTCGACGAGCCCGAACGCGCGCTCTGGCGCCGGTTGGCGATCTTCCCCGGTGGGGTGACCGTCGCCAGCGCACGGGCGGTCTGCGTGGACCCGCCCGCCGACCGGGCCGGGCCGGGCGCCGGTCGGATCGTCCACGACGACGTGCCCGACCTGTTGACGGCACTCGTCGAGAAGTCCCTGCTGATCTGTGACAGCGAGGATGGCGCGGCCACTCCTCGGTACCGCCAGCTGGAGACGATCCGCGAGTACGGCCTGCGACGCCTGGCCGAGGCCGGCGAGCGGGAGTGGCTGCGGGCCGCCCACGCGGAGCACTTCCTGCGCCTCGCCGAACGCGCCGAGCCCGTGCTGCGTACCCGCGACCAGCTTGTGTGGCTGCGGCTGCTGGCCATCGAGCAGGACAACCTGCACGCGGCGCTGCGCGGGGCGACGGCCGCCGGCGACGCGGCCACGGCGGTGCGGATGTCCTCGGCGCTGGGCTGGTACTGGTGGTTGCGCGGGCGGCGGCTCGAAGGCGCCCAGCTCGCCGAGGC
>NZ_JALKFU020000116.1 GCF_023242965.2 Frankia sp. AgKG'84/4 | reverse complement strand
CCAGCAGCGGGCCCGGCGCCATCCGCCGGCAGGTGCGCAGCGCGACGATCGGCGCCTGGCCGCCGCCCGGCGCGCGGAACCGCTGGGGGAAGTCGAGCAGGCCGGCGACCTCCGCGCCGCGGAAGGCATAGATGGACTGGTCCGGGTCGCCGAACGCGATCAGATTTCCCCCGCCGCCGGCCAGCGCCCGCAGCAGCCGTTCCTGGGCCGGGTCGGTGTCCTGGTACTCGTCGACGAAGACGTGCTGGTAGCGGGTCCGCAGTTCCTCCCCCGCCGCGGCGCCCTCGGCGACGAGGGCGGCCCGGTGCACGAGGTCGGCGTAGTCCAGCGCGCCCTCGAAGCCGAACACGTCGAGGTACATCTCGTAGAACTCGGCGAGGGCGGTCCATTCCGGCCGGGCGGTGCGCCGCGCCAGCTGGGCCAGACCCACCGGCTCCAGCCCGACCTCGCGGGCCCGCGCCAGCAACGCCCGCACCTCCTCGGTGAACCCGCGGGTGCCCAGGCAGCGGGCCAGCGACTCCGGCCAGGCCGGCCGGCCGTCCTCCCGCGAGCCCTCGACGAGCTCCCGCAGCCGGCTGTCCTGCTCCGGGCCGGACAGCAGCCGGAACCCACCGCTCGGCGCCGGCCGGTCATGCGCCCGCAGCACGGCCAGGCACCAGGCGTGGAAGGTCCACGCCTGCGGCCCGCGCCCGGCGCCGGTCGGCCCGAGCCGCGCGGTGATCCGCTCCCGCAGCTCCGCCGCCGCGCGCCGGCTGAACGTGAGCACCAGGATCGACCGCGGGTCCGCCCCCGCCTCGACCCGGGCGGCGACCGCCTCGACGAGCGTGGCGGTCTTACCCGTACCGGGCCCGGCGAGCACCAGCAGCGGGCCGCCCGGATGCTCGATCACGCGCCGTTGGGCCGCATCCGCCGCCAGCGGCCTGGGCACGGCGAGCGGCGCGGCGACCAGCCGGTGACCGGTGCGCGGCGCGGCGGCGGGCGGCGAACTCACCCCGACAGCACATCACGGGCGTCCGACAGTTACGCATGCACCCACGCTGCTGGCGATCTGACGGTGTACTGATCGTGACGAGAGAAACGCCGGTGCGGGGCCACCCCTGGGCGAGCCCGATCGGTGACGTGTTCACTCCTCTGAATGGACGTGACACTGGCAAAAATTATGACCGAATACAGCGGAAATGTCGTACTCGTCACCGGTGCGGCCTCGGGCATCGGCGCCGCCTGCGCCCGCCGACTGGCCGACTCGGGCGCCCAAGTCGTGGTCACCGACAGATACGGCGACCGGGTCAAGGACGTCGCCATCGAGATCGAACGGGCCGGCGGGGAGGCCATCGCCATCGAGGCGGACGTCACCGATCCGGACGCCCTCGAGCGGGCCGTGCAGGCCGCCGTCGACACCTTCGGCAAGCTCGACCTGGCCCTGAACAACGCCGGGATCACCGCCAGGCGCGAGCCGGTCGGCCTGACCGCCGCCGACGACTGGCAGCGGGTCCTCGACGTGAACCTGTCCGGGGTCTTCTACAGCATGCGCGCCGAGATCACCGCGATGCTGCACGGCGGCGCCGGCGGCTCGATCGTCAACATGGCGTCGGTGTTCGGCACCGTCGGGTTCGCCGGGTCCGCTCCGTACGTCGCCGCGAAGCACGGCGTCATCGGCCTGACCAAGACCGCGGCACTGGACTACGCCACCCGGGGAATCCGCGTGAACGCCGTCGCGCCCGGCTTCGTCGACACCGAGCTGATCCAGGTCGACGGCCGGCCGCAGCGCGGCGCGGCGCTGCTCTCGCCGATGAACCGCCTGGGCACCGCCGACGAGGTCGCCGAGGTGGTCGCCTTCCTGCTCTCCCCACGCTCCTCGCTGGTCACCGGCAGCGTCTACCTCGCCGACGGCGGCATGAGCGCCCGCTAGCACCGTCTCCGGGCGCTGGTCACTCCAACGGGCTTGGTGCGGCGCGGACAGGGCCGCCGGTCACCTGCCGTCCCAGCGGGCGGCCCTGATGTCGACGCGTTCGCCGCAGGGGCCCAGTGGGGTGTCGTCGGCGCGCAGGCGGCGTAGCGCCTCGGCCGGGTTGGCCGGGTTCGGCTCGCCGGTCGAGCGGATCACCCGGTGCCAGGGCAGATCGTCGTCGCCGTAGCGGGACAGCACCGCGCCGACGGTGCGGCCCGACCCGGCGCCGACGTACTCGGCGATGTCGCCGTAGGTCATCACCTTGCCCGGCGGGATCCGGGCGACGGCATCGAGCACCTCCCGCGCGTGCGGACTCGGTTCGGCGCCGCCGAGCTGGATCCGGGTGCCGAGCCCCGCCGACAGGCTCGCCGGCGGGACGTCGCGGCGCGCGCGGGGCCGGCCGCTCACGCGGAACCGCTCATCTCGGACGCCTCATGCCAGCCCGGAGCTACCGACGGGACCGGACCGCGCCACGACCGGACCGCGCCACGACCGGCACCGGCACCGGCACCGGCACCGGCACACGCGCGCGGACCGGTGCGGCGAACCTGCGCGGAGCTGGCGGTCAGTAGACCGGCAGGGACTTGTCGACCTGGGTCGCCCAGGCCGTCACGCCGCCCTGGACATGGACCGCGGAGGCGAACCCGGCACCCTTGAGGGTCGCGAGCGCGTCGGCGGAACGGACCCCGGACTTGCAGTAAACGACCACCCGACGGTCCTGCGGCAGCTCCGCGAGGTGCGCCGGTAGTTCCGCCTTGGGGATCAGCCGGGCGCCGGGGATACGGACGATCTCCCATTCGGCGGGTTCGCGGACGTCGATCAGCTCGAGGGGCTCGCCGGTGTCCAGCCAGCCCTTGAGCTCACTCGCGGTGATCGTGGAACCGGCGGCGGCGAGCTGCGCCTCCTCGGACACCACCCCGCAGAACGCCTCATAGTCGATCAGCTCGGTGATCGACGGGTTCTTCCCGCACAACGGGCACTCCGGGTCCTTACGAACCTTGATCGCCCGGTAGGTCATCTCCAGGGCGTCGTAGACCATCAGCCGGCCGACCAGCGGATCACCGATCCCGGTGAGCAGCTTGATGGCCTCCGTGGTCTGGATGGCCGCGATCGACGCGCACAGCACGCCGAGCACGCCGCCCTCCGCGCACGACGGGACCATCCCCGGCGGCGGTGGCTCCGGGTAGAGGCAGCGGTAGCACGGGCCGTGCTCGGACCAGAAGACACTGGCCTGGCCGTCGAACCGGTAGATCGAACCCCACACGTACGGCTTGCCGAGCAGCACGGCCGCGTCGTTGACGAGGTACCGGGTGGCGAAGTTGTCGGTGCCGTCGACGATGAGGTCGTACTGGCTGAAGATCTCCGTGACGTTGGAGGTGTCCAGCCGGGTCTCGTGCAGCACGACGTTGACGTACGGGTTGATGTTGCGGACCGAGTCGGCCGCGGACTGCGCCTTGGACCGGCCGATGTCGGACTGGCCGTGGATGATCTGGCGCTGCAGGTTGGACTCGTCAACCGTGTCGAACTCGACGATGCCGAGCGTCCCGACGCCGGCGGCGGCCAGGTACATCAGCGTGGGCGAACCGAGCCCGCCGGCGCCGACGGCCAGCACCCTGGCGTTCTTGAGCCGCTTCTGACCGTCCATCGCGACATCCGGGATGATCAGATGCCGCGAGTACCTGCGAACCTCGTCGACGGTCAGGCCCTCGGCGGGCTCGACCAGGGGCGGTAGGGACACGCTTGCTCCTCGCGTTCGCTGTCGTTCTTCGACGATGCCACATCGGCGCGTGGCGTCGTCGCGAATGAGCCATCCGTTCCGGGACCGGTGCTCGACGGGCGCTCGCCGGCCCCGCACGACGCCCCATCGGTGCAGCGCGGATCGGGCGGCTGGTGTTCCCGCAATGTCGATGGGTAGACCGCTGACGACCGACCGTGCAGGTACCGCAGACACTGGGAGTTGAGCGCGATGTCCTTCGCCGACAAGGTCAAGAACAAGGTGAACGAGCTGCGGGGCCGGGGCAAGGCGAGCGCCGGTCAGGCCACCGGCAACCATGACCTGCGCGCCGAGGGCCGGGGCGAGCAGAGCGTCGCCGACCTGCGCCAGGCCGGCGAGAAGGTGAAGGACTCCTTCCGCCGCTGACCGGCACCCCACCGCGACCTCGACCACGACCTCGACGGATCGACGCGCCTGACGGCGATCTCCGCGCCGGCCGTGACACGCGGACGGCCGAGCCGGCACCCGACCCTGGGGGGCCGGCTCGGCGACGCGCCGGGCGGCGGCCGCATCTCACTTCCGCGGTCGGCGCGGCTGGAGCAGTAGCGATCCTCGGTGGATCCTCATCTGGCGAGCCGAAGATCCACGGGAAGCGCCTAGGCGGAGCGGCGGGACCGTTCCGTGGAGCGGGGCGGCGCCGATTTCGGCCCGCCCGACGTCGACCCGGCCGACTTCGATGGTCGCGACGTCGACCCAGCCGACTTCGACCCAGCCGACTTCGACCCAGCCGACGCGGACTTCGACCCAGCCGACGCCGACTTCGACCCAGCCGACGCGGACTTCGGCGCGGCGCTCTCCGACGTTTCGGACTTCTCCGCAGAGGCCGCCTTCCCGTCGGCAGACGTCGACTTCGCCGCGGCGGAGGCAGCGGACGTGGACATCGCGGCGCTCGACGGCGACGACTTTCCCGTTTTCCTTGGTCTCGGACTGCCCGCAACCCCGTCCGAGCTGGCGCTGGCGCCGTTCGGGCTGTCGCTGGCGCCGTTCGGGCCCTCGCCGCGGGCGGCGGCGATGCTGGCGCGCAGGGCGGCCATCAGGTCGCCGACCGGTTCGGACGAGGCGGCCTCCGGCGGGCCGACGACGTCGCGCCCGGCGACCTTGGCATCGATGACGGACTGCAGCGCCTCGCGATAGGAGTCGGTGAACCGGGTGGGGTCGAAGTCGGCGGAGAGGGTGTCGATGAGCGAGCCCGCCATCGCCAGTTCCTGCGGGCGCACGGTGACCTCGTCGTCGAGGAACGGAAAGTCCGGCTCACGCACCTCGTCGGGCCACATCATCGTCTCCAGGACGAAGACGCTGTCACGCACCCGGAGCGTCGCGAGTTGCTCGCGTGAACGCAGAGCTATCTTCACCAGCGCGACACGGCCCGATTCGGCCAACGCGTCGCGGAGCAGGACGTAGGGCTTCGCGCCGGTGCGGTCGGGCTCGACGTAGTAGCTCTTGGCGAAGTAGATCGGATCGACCTGCTCCAGCGGCACGAACTCCAGCACGTCGATCGCCTTGGAGGTGGACAGCGGCAGGTTCGCGAAGTCCTCGTCGGTGAGCACGACGGTCTGGCCGTCGGGCAGCTCGAAGCCCTTCGCGATGTCCGCGTAGGTGACCTCGTCGCCGTCGGCCTCAGCCACCCGCCGGTACCTGATGCGGGATCCGTCCGAGCGCCTGACCTGGTGGAACGCCACGTCTCGTTCCTGGGTGGCGGAGTAGAGCCGAATGGGTATCGACACGAGGCCGAAGGAGATGACACCCTTCCAGATCGAACGCATGTTCGCCCCTCACGTCGATTACCCACTATGGTGACCCACCGGACGCCCACGAGTAAGCCAGATCGACGAAACGTCCGAAGTTATCAGCAGTCACCACCAGTTCGGCAACGGATCGCGATCGGAGTACATCAAGACCACATTGGCCGGTCACGATGAGTCCTGATTGGAGGGGGTGAAGGCGTGACGACGAGTCGACCGGCGCGGACGCCGCGGCGGTGAGCGGGGACGCGACGGCGGATCAGCCGGCCGTGGAGGTGGACGGCCGGCGGTTGCGCCTGTCGAACCTCGACAAGGTCCTCTACCCGGCTGACGGCTTCACGAAGGCCCAGGTCATCGACTATTACCACCGGATCAGCCCGGTCGCGGTGCCGCATCTGGCCGATCGGCCACTCACCGTCGTGCGGTTCCCGAACGGCGTCGAGGCGTCGAGCTTCTTCACCAAGAACGCGCCGTCGCACCGCCCGGACTGGACGACGGTGGCGACGCTGCCCTCCCCCGGATCGTCGAAGGACCGCTCGACCATCGACTACCTGGTCGCCGGCGACCGGGCCACCCTGGTCTGGCTGGCCAACCTGGCGGCGCTGGAGCTGCACACGCCAATGTGGCGGATCTCCACCGGCCGGCCCGATCTCGTCGTCGCCGACCTCGACCCCGGCCCGGGAACGACGGCGGTCGACTGCGCGAAGGTGGCCCTGCTGCTGCGCGAGGTCCTGCCGGGACCGCTGTGCGTGAAGACCAGCGGGTCGAAGGGGCTGCAGGTGTATGGCCGGGTCACCGACGGGCGGACCTCGATGGAGGTGCGGGCCGACATGCGGTCCGTGGCGACCCGGCTGCAGCGCGACCATCCCGATCTGGTGGTCGCGAACATGCGCAAGGACCTGCGCGGCGGGCGGGTGCTGCTCGACTGGTCGCAGAACAACCCGGCGAAGACGACGGTGAGCGTCTACTCGCTGCGCGGCCGGGAGCGGCCCACCGTGTCCACCCCGGTGACCTGGGCGGAGGTCAGCGACTGCCGTCGACCCGAGGATCTCGTCTTCACCGCCGCCGACGTGCTGCGCCGCGTCGACGAGCACGGCGACCTGTTCGCTCCCCTGCTCGGCGGCCCGCCCGCAGCGGACGGGGAGGCCCGGACGGGCAGGTCCGACGATTGCGCGTGAGACCGGCCGATCCCGGGCACATCGCGGTCCGGACCCTCGCGGGTCTGGACCGTCCACAGCGGGTGGCGCGCCGCCGCGCGGCACCCCACCGACGAGCGCAGGAGGACGTTCCCATGGGAGCACCGACCGACCCACCGAGTTCCGGGCTGCCGCTGGAGACGCCGGACGCCGACGCCGCCGAGCAGGCCAGGGAGGTCCGTCCGCCGCAGCAGGGCCCGCCGGTGGTTCCCGCCGCGTCGCCGGCCGAGGTGGACGAGTTCGACCTGGTCGAGCAGAGCATCATCGTCGAGACCGACGAGGACGACTACCGCTGATCCACGCCCGGCCCGCCGAGGCCGGGCCACCCGCCGGCGGCAGGTGCCACGCGTCCGTCGCCGGCAGGCCGGCGGCCCAGAGCGAACCTGCCGTCCGCTGTGCGAAAGTGGGTCTTCCCACCTGGTCCCGCACAGGTGCCGCGTCGGCGCCGCAGCGCCGGGCACCCGGGTCCGCGCGGATACTGTTGACCAGATCGATCAGGAGGTGTGCCGGTGACCGCTGAGCCAGCCTCGCCCGGCACGCGCCCGGGCAGGACGCCCCGGCTGCCTCGCACCGCCCGGCGCTTCCAGCTCCTCGGCGCCGCCCGCGAGGTCTTCGTCGCGCAGGGATACCACGCGGCCGCGATGGACGAGATCGCCGAGCGCGCCGGCGTCAGCAAGCCCGTTCTCTACCAGCACTTCCCGGGCAAGCTGGAGCTCTACCTGGCGCTGCTGGAGGAGCACTCCACCCAGCTGGTGACCAGCGTCCAGGAGGCGCTCGAATCCACGTCGGACAACCACACCCGCATCGTCCGGTCGGTGCAGGCGTACTTCGACTTCGTCAACGACCCCTCGGGTGCGCACCAGCTCGTGCTGGAGTCCGACCTGCGCAGCGAGCCGGCGGTGCGCCAGCTCATCGAGACCGCGTTCGCCCGCTGCGTGCGCGCCATCGCCGCGACGATCGTCGCCGACACGGGGCTCACGCAGGACGAGGCCGATCTGCTCGCCGTCGGGCTGGTGGGCCTCGCCGAGACGACCTCGCGCTGGTGGCTCGTGCGCGGCGGCACGGTGTCCAAGGAACGCGCGGTGGAGTCGATGGTCGAACTCGCCTGGCGCGGCATCAGCGGCTATCCCCGCCAGGATCGCCACCCCGGGCAGCCGGCCGAGGCCGACGGCGCGGACGGCGCCGGCGGCCCGCACGAGGGTGCCGGGCCGTGGCGGGCGGCGCCCGGGCCGTGACATCACGGCAGGCCCGCGTGTACCACCGGTGGTGTGCCCGGAGCGAACACGCCGCACCTGCCCCGGTGGAGAAGTCCCGGAAGCCATAGTGTGGGCGGTGATCCAAGCTCGTCGGCGGGTGTCCGCCGGCGTGCAGTCCGACGAAGGCGGAGGTCATCGGTGGAGGTCAAGATCGGCGTGCGGCAGAGCAACCGGGAGCTGGTGCTGGAGAGCGACCAGTCCGCGGAGGCCGTGGCCGCGCTGGTGGACGAGGCTGTCAAGGCCGACAACGGCGTACTGACCCTCGCGGACGACAAGGGTCGCCAGGTGGTGATTCCCATCGCCTCCCTGGCCTACGTGGAGATCGCGGCGAACTCGGGCCGTCGGGTCGGCTTCGGCGCCTGACCGCGAAGTGACCGTGGGCCGGCCGGGCGGGTAGAACCCCGCCCGGGCCGGCCGCCGCTGTTCGTGGCCCCGCCGATGCGCTGCCTGCGCTCCGCTACCTCCGGTCCGCTACCTCCGGTCCGCTCAGGCGGACAGGCTGAGGGCGGCCATCCGGGCGCTGTGCGCCGCCATGATGCGGTTGAAGATGCCCGCCAGCGCGTCCAGGTCGCCGACTCCCACGAGCAGGCCGGTGAGCGCGTCGCGGTCCACCCCGACCCGCTGAGCCTGGGTGAGTGCCTCGCCGACGAGCCGGCGGGCCCACAGCGCGAGCCGGCCGGCGACGATGGGGTTCTCCCCGATCGCGGCCCGCACCCGCTCGACCGCGAACGCGGCGTGCCCGGTGTCGTCGAGGACCCGCAGGACCAGCTCGCGGGACGGCGACGGCAGGCGGATGGCGATCTCCCGGTAGAAGTCCGCGGCGATGTTGTCACCCACGTACGCCTTGACGAGGCTCTCCAGCCAGTCGGCCGGCGCGGTGGAGTTGTGGAACGCGGTCAGCGGCGCGACGAACGGCGCCATCGCCGACTCCCGGGTGACCCCGATCCGGTCAAGTTCCTCACAGATCGCCTGAAAGTGGGAGAACTCGGCCGCTGCCATGGCGGCGAGGGCCATTTTGTCGCCGAGGGTCGGGGACATCCGTGCGTCGGTGGCGAGCCGTTCGAAGGCGGTCAGCTCGCCGTAGGCGAGCAGGCCCAACAGGTCGACTGTGGCCTGGTCAGGGGCGGCCGCCCCGTCCGGTGCCGGCGTGCCGGACGGCGGGGAGGATGTCTTCGTCACCGCGCGATTCTGGCATCCGCGGGCGGCGGCGGTCGCGATCCTCGGCGAAGGAGCCCCCGTCTCGGCCTCCGAGCCGCTATGCTAGTGCGTAGCCAGGGGTCGTTATGTCACCTCGGCTGCCGCGTAGCAGGGCGTCGCCTCGTCACCTGTGCACCCAGAGTTGCCGATGAAGGGCACCGGGCACACGGACATCGGGTCGCGGGCGCCTCGCGGCTCACCGCGAGCGGGTTCAGCGTAGACACCGCTCAGAGAAGACCAGGAGCGTCCCGCTGTCCGTCACAACCGCAACTTCTTCGGCTGAAACACCCGCGATCAATCCGCAGAGCGACGTCCCCGCGACTCCGGCCACGCCGACCTTCGCGGAACTGGGCGTCCGCGCCGAGACGGTCCAGGCGCTGGCCGAGGCCGGCATCCTGCGCGCCTTTCCCATTCAGGAGCTCACGCTCCCCCTCGCCCTGGCCCGTAACGACATCATCGGCCAGGCCCGCACCGGTACCGGCAAGACCCTCGCGTTCGGCATTCCCGTCGTGCAGGCGGTGCTGGCCCCCGGCGAAGGTGCCGACGGCCGCCCGCAGGCCCTCGTCGTCGTGCCGACCCGCGAGCTGTGTGTCCAGGTCACCTCGGACGTGACCCGTGCCGGCGCGGGCCGCGGCGTACGGGTGCTGTCCGTCTACGGCGGCCGCGCCTACGAGCCGCAGCTGACCGCGCTGCGCTCCGGTGTCGACGTCGTGGTCGGCACGCCCGGGCGCCTGCTCGACCTGGCCCGCCAGCGCGTCCTCGACCTCGCCGCCGTGCGCACCCTGGTGCTCGACGAGGCCGACGAGATGCTGGACCTGGGCTTCCTGCCCGACGTCGAGCGGATCATGGCCCAGCTGCCCGATGGGCGCCAGACCATGCTGTTCTCGGCGACCATGCCGGGGCCGGTCATCTCGCTGGCCCGCCGGTTCATGCAGCGCCCCGTGCATGTCCGCGCCGAGCAGCCGGACGAGACCCGCACGGTCCCGACGACGCACCAGCACGTCTTCCGCGCGCACGCGCTGGACAAGATGGAGGTGCTCGCCCGGGTCCTGCAGGCCGCCGACCGCGGCCTGGCGATGGTGTTCGTGCGCACGCGACGCACCGCGGACAAGGTCGCCGAGGAGCTCGACAAGCGCGGCTTCGCGGCCGCCCCCGTGCACGGCGATCTCGGGCAGAGCCAGCGCGAGCAGGCGCTGCGCGCGTTCCGTGCCGGCAAGGTCGACGTTCTGGTCGCCACCGACGTGGCCGCCCGCGGCATCGACATCAGCGGCGTCACGCACGTCGTGAACTACCAGTGCCCCGAGGACGAGAACGTCTATCTGCACCGCATCGGCCGCACCGGGCGCGCGGGCGAGAGCGGCACGGCCGTCACCTTCGTCGACTGGGACGACCTGCCCCGCTGGACGCTGGTGAACAAGGCTCTCGGGCTGCCCTTCGAGGGCCCGCTGGAGACCTACTCGACCTCGCCGCACCTGTTCGAGGCGCTCGACATCCCGACCGGGGCGACGGGCACCCTCCCGCACGCGGCGCGCACCCGCGCCGGCCTCGACGCGGAGGACCTCGAGGACCTCGGCGAATCGCGCCGTGGACGGCGCGGATCGCGCCCCGAGCGGGAGAAGACCCGGACCGAGAGCCCGGAGCCGGCGCAGCCTCGTACCCGTGCCCGTCGGCGCACCCGCGGCGGCGGCGCCGCGGCGGCCGCCACCGGCCTGACCATCGCCGATGACGTGACCGTCGCCGGCACGAGCGTCGACACCGGCGACCTCACCGTGCCTGTCACCGAGGGCGACGCGCCGCTCGGTGCCGTGCGGGACGACCGGGTCGTGTCGGCGCTGACCTCCGAATCCGGTGAGTCGACCCGTCGACGCCGTCGGCGTGGCAACCGCGGTCGCGGTTCCGGCCCGATCCGCGCCGAGGGAGCCGACCTCGGTGAGGTCGACGCCGACCGGATCTCCGTGGACGACTCTCCGCGCGCCGAATCCGCCTGACTGGTCCCGCCCGCGGCCGCCGCGAAGCGGCCGCTGGAGGAGGACCCGACGCGACGGTACTGACCGCCGCGACCCTCGCCCCGCCCACGTGGCCCCGGGCCGGCGAGGGAACCCGGTGCTCGCCCCCGAATCAGCCGGCCGGTCGCAGCTGCAGCGCGAGTCGCACCCAGCTCACCCGCCGGCAGACCGGGCAGCGCACCAGCGAGAAATGCCGCTGGCGCATCACCGGCAGGTGCAGGCTGGGCGTCAGCGCCCGCAGCGCCCGCCAGGTTCCGAGCAGACACGTCTCGCCGCAGCGGGAACAATCGACGCGCAGACCCGCGACCGGGGCCGGGGCCGGACGCATCCCGCTGTAGAGGACGCGCTTGCCATGCGCGTCGCGACCGACGATCGAGCCCGCGACGGCAGGCGCCGCCGGCAGCCGGTCACCGCGCCGGTGCAGCCGGTCGAACCCGGCCGAGGCACGCTGCTGCGTGGACGACCGCGGCCCCGCCGGTCCTGGCGTCACTTCCCGCTCCGGTCCGCGCCGACCGGTACCG
>NZ_JALKFU020000917.1 GCF_023242965.2 Frankia sp. AgKG'84/4 | reverse complement strand
GCCGCCCGTCGCCTGGCCGCCGCCGCTGCCCACGCCAGTCGGCTGAGCGCGCGCCGCCGGGGTGCCGCCATCCGCTCACCCCGGGGCGGCGAGGGGAACGGCGCCGATGCGGGCGAACATCGCCGACTCGTAGACCCGCAGCGCGGCCTCGACATCACCGGGTTGGCCGGCCAGCGCCACGGCCAACTCGGCGGCGTCGAGCATCCCCGTGTTCGTGCCGGCGTCGGCGAAGGGCGCACCGGGATGGGCCGCGTCACCAAGCAGCGTCACGCCGGGCCGCCGCGGCCAACGATGGTTGCCGGGCAGCCGGTAGACGGCGCGGGCCACCGGCAGCGCGTCACTTTCCCGGATGAGCGCGGAGAGCCGATCGTCCCAGCCGGTGAAATGCCGGGCGAGACGGTCGCGCAGCGCCGGCGCGGTGCCGCGTTGGACCGGGACGAGCTCGGTCCAGCCGGCGGGTACGCGCAGCGCGACCTCGACGGCGACGCCGGCGCCGACGCGGCGGGCAACCAGCCCGCGATCCTCGGCGAAGGCGCTCACGCCGCCGCCGACGAACGCGGCGAGCGCCGGGCAGCGCCGGTCGACGTCGGACAGGTGGGTCGCGAAGACGAACATGCCGGTGTAGTCGGGTTCGGCGTCGATGAGGGCGCGGCGCACCCGCGACCAGGTGCCGTCCGCGCCGACGACCAGGTCGGCCGGCACACCGCGGCCGTCCGCCAGTTCCACCAGGTGCCCGCCACCGCCGGCGGCCGGTCGCACCGCGGTGACCCGCGCGTCCCAGACC
>NZ_JALKFU020000916.1 GCF_023242965.2 Frankia sp. AgKG'84/4 | reverse complement strand
CTGGAAGAGCGGGCTTCAACACGCAGGGAGGATGCGCCGGAAATCGGCGAAATCACTCAACTTTCTGCGGCCGAAACCAATGCATTATTTCCCCCGCTTGCCGTTGGTTTCTCTTCTATACATATCAGCGGTGCCGCCCGAGTTGATGGACGCGCGCTCCGTGACTCCTTATTGCGCGCCGCACAAAAAAACGGGGCTGTACTTATGGACGGAGATGCCGCCCTGCAGTTCAACGGGACTCGTGTAACAGGGGTGAAGGTTGGGGATGAATGGATCGTTTCGGATACTGTAATTGTTTGTGCAGGCGCCTGGGCAAATAGTTCATTTGGAATTCCCGGGTACCAATACGGAAAGATGGCCGGTTGTTATGCCGCCAAGTGATCAATATTTGTTGGCTTTTGAGGGTGGGAGGATTGTCGTGGGCGCAACCCACGAAAATGATGTGAATGGGTTCGACACCCGGGTGACAGCAGCCGGCCTGCAGGAAGTATTCAATAAAGCATTGGATGCTGCTCCCGGCTTAGCGGGCAGCACTTTCGTGGAAGCCAGAGTCGGTTTCCGCCCCTTCACCCCGGGATTCCTCCCTGTAATCGGCGTCTTACCCGGTTGGAACGGAATATTAGTCGCAAATGGATTGGGGGCTTCCGGCTTGACAATGGGCCCTTATATTGGATTCCAACTGGCAAAGCTTGCCCTTGGGCTGGAAATCGATATTGATTTAGGAAGATATGATCTGAGCGGGGCAATGGGGGTCAGGCCCCCGCTGCGTTAACGCTGTACAGCAA
>NZ_JALKFU020000915.1 GCF_023242965.2 Frankia sp. AgKG'84/4 | reverse complement strand
CGGTGTTCGTGGCCGCCGGGGCACCCGACTCCGGCCAGGCGGACCACGCCACGACCGCCGGCTGGGTGACGACCGGCGTCGTGATCGCGTTGATGGTCTTCGCCGCCACCTGGGGAACCCGACGACTCACCGCCGTCCGGCGCGCCCCGCTGCTGGCCGGCGCGGCCGGGGTGCTCTCCGCGCTGCAGGCCGCGCTCGTCAGTGGGGCGGGCCATCTCGTGACGACCAGCGGGCTCGGCGGACTGACCCGCTCCTGGTTCCCCCTGGCGATCGTCGCCGTGGCGTTGATCAGCGCGGTCCTCGCGCAGAGCGCCTACGAGATGGCGCCGCTGCCTGCCTCCCTGCCCGCGTCGGTGAGCACGGAGCCGCTCGTCGGGGTCGCGATCGGCGTCGGCCTGCTCGGCGGCGGGCTGCGGCTCACCCCGCTGGCCATCGTCGCCGAGGTGATCGGCCTGGCCGTGATGACCGTCGGCGTGCGGACCCTGGCCCGCTCGCCCCTGATCACCGGCCAGCTCTCCCGGCTCGCCGCCCGGCAGGCGCAGGGACGCCTCTCGCGGTTGGAGGAACAGGTGCACCACGACCTGGAGCGGCTGCGCCACGATCTGCGGCACAGCCGGCGGACCGGTCCGAACAGTCCCGCCACCCGGCGACTGCGCAAACGGCTCGGCCGTGACCTCGACCGGATCGGCGCGGAGCTCGCCAGCCTCGCCGACGAGGGGTGAGTCCCACTGCGTGGTGTAGATCGGGAGCGGCTGGTTGATCGTCCGGGGTGCGGGTGTGTCGCTCCGAGAC
>NZ_JALKFU020000914.1 GCF_023242965.2 Frankia sp. AgKG'84/4 | reverse complement strand
GGCGCGACGCCGGCCCGCGGCCGCTGTTCCCGAGTCCCCGCCCCGCCGCCGAGGACTTCGCCGCTTCCAGTGGCACGATCATCCGGTCGATCCTGGACGGATGGGTGGGCCGGGCGCAGCTACCCTCGATGGAGGTACCGGCCATCCTGCGCCGCCAGCTCGGCCACCGGCTCGCCCCCGGCGGCGCCCTGCTGCGCGCCGCGGACGCCCACCGCGGCCCCACCGTCGCTGTCGAGGACGAGGACGACCCGCTGCCCAACCCGTTCGCGCTGGTCCTCGACACCGACGGGCCCGGCCTGGCGCGGCTGCCCACGTTCATCGGCCGGGCCCACGGCGACCTGCACGTCGAGAACGTCCTCGTCCCGGCCGCACTCCAGGACGTCGCCGGGTCCTACCGGCTCATCGACCTGGCCCGCTACCGCTCCGACGCCGTGCTCACCTGGGACCCGACCCATCTCGTGCTGCACGTGCTGGCCCGCACGCTGGTCGATCTCTCCCCGAGCCAGCGCGGCGCCACCATCGACCTGCTGCTCGACCCGGACCTCGACGGCGCGCTCGTCCCGCTGTGGCTGTCGTCGTTCGTCGGCGCGGTGCGCACGGCCTGCGAGGACTGGGCGCACCAGGCCGACCTGGTCGACCAGTGGCGCGACCAGGTGCCGCTGTCGGTGCTGGCCGGCGCGCTGACCTGCTTCGCTCGCCCGTCGACCCGCACGCAGGACCGCGGCTGGTTCCTGCGCCTCGCCGCGAACGCCGCCGCCGTCGTCCTCCACCGTCACCAGGACCACGCCCACCGGGGCGTGGTCCGGCC
>NZ_JALKFU020000913.1 GCF_023242965.2 Frankia sp. AgKG'84/4 | reverse complement strand
GGCCCACGGCGACGGCGACGGCCTCCTCGTCGTCGAGCAGCAGCGGCGGCATCGCCGTGCCGGCGCGCAGCCGGTAGCCGCCGGCCACCCCGGGGGTGGCCTCGACGGGGTAGCCGAGCTCCCGCAGCCGGTCGATGTCACGGCGCAGCGTGCGCCGGCTCACCGCGAGGCGATCGGCGAGCTCGTCGCCGGGCCAGTGCCGCTGGGTCTGCAACAGCGACAACAGCCGCAGCATCCGGGCACTCGGATCCGTCACCGCGCCTAGCTGCTGACGTTGGCGGGCAGATCGATGACGATGACGCTGATGTTGTCGGCGCCGCCGCCGGTCAGCGCCAGCGTGGTCAGGTGCCGGGCGACGGCGAGCGCCGACGCGCCGGGCGGGAGCTCCGCGATGCGGGCCGCGAGCTCGCCCGCCGCCGAGACGTAGTTCCACAGCCCGTCGCTGCACACGATCACCCGACCGGGCCCCGACAGCTCCTCGGAGATCACCTGGGGGACCGTCGAGGAACTGCCCGACCCGATCCACTGGGTGATCGTGTGCGCGCCCGGGCCGGTCTCGGCCTGTTCCGGCGGCAGCAGGCCCGCCCGCACCGCGGCGGCGGACAGGGTGTCGTCCTCGGTCAGCTGCCGCGCGCCGGCCTGGTCGAGCAGATACACGCGGCTGTCACCGAGCCAGCCGACGCTCACCCGGTCCTCGGTGACGATCGCCGCGACGAACGTGCACGCCGGGCTGTCACCATCGAGGGTCGCCGCGTCGAGGACGCTGCGGTGGGCGACGGCGGCGGCGGCCCGCAGCGCGCTGGGCTGCCACGG
>NZ_JALKFU020000912.1 GCF_023242965.2 Frankia sp. AgKG'84/4 | reverse complement strand
GGCCGGGCCGGTGCCCGAAGGCACGCGCCAGCCCGCGGTCGGGCGCGTCCAGCCGCAGCGGATGGGTGATCCGGGCGAGGGGGCGGCCCGCCCCGAGGACGACCGCGCGGGTGGTTCCCGGGCGCATCCCCTCCCCGGCATGCACCATCGCCGGCGCGCGCAGCACCGCGAGCAGGACGAGCACCGAGGCGACCGTGACCACGACCCGCCGGGCCGGCATCGCGTCCACCGCGTCGGCCATGGGCACCGCCTCGCCGTCCCGGTCAGGCAGGGGGGCCGGTGAGCGATCTGTCATGTCGTGCGCACCTCACATCGGTGTCCTGCGAGCGGTCACAGCGGCGTCAGAACCGGAAGTAGATGAACGGGGAGACCTGCCCGGGGCCGGCGACCGCATAGATGATCATGATGCTGAGGGTCAGGAGTGGGATCTGGGCGACGGTGGGCAGCCGTGCCAGGCGCACCCGCGTCGCGGTCCACCAGGCGCGGGGGACGGCGGCCGTCGTCAGCCCGGCCGCGATGGCGGCGAGCACGGGTGCGGTGACCAGGGGCGCGGGCCCGGGCGCTGTCAGCAGTCGGGAGAGCAGCCGCCCGGCCGTCGCCAGATCGGGCGCGCGGAAGAACACCCAGGTCACGCAGACGAAGTGGAAGACGACCAGGCGCCCCAGCCACGCCCGCGCGTTCGCACCGGCCGCCGCCTTCTGCCGCCGCCCGACCTCGCCGGCCGGCACCTGACCGATGGTCGGCACCTGACCGATGGCGGGCCTCCGGCCGTCGGCCAGGTCCCCCCGCCCGCCCCCCGGCCGCTGTCATATA
>NZ_JALKFU020000911.1 GCF_023242965.2 Frankia sp. AgKG'84/4 | reverse complement strand
CCCGGGAGCCCGCGGCCCGCCAGCGCGCCTTGCGCGCCATCACGGCCGACGCCGACCGCGCCGCCGAACGGGTGCGGCGCCGGCAGGCCAGAGTGCCGGTGATCACCTATCCCGACGAGCTGCCGGTCGCGGGACGCAGGGAGGAGATCCTCACCGCGATCCGCGAGCACCAGGTCGTCATCGTCGCCGGCGAGACCGGCTCGGGCAAGACCACCCAGCTACCGAAGATCTGCCTGGAACTCGGCCGCGGCGTGCGCGGGATGATCGGGCACACCCAGCCGCGGCGGATCGCGGCGCGCACCGTCGCCGACCGCATCGCCGAGGAGCTGGGCACCCCGGCGCCGCAGACCGGCGGTGGGGTCGTCGGCTACCAGACCCGGTTCACCGACCAGGTGCACGACGACACGCTGGTCAAGCTGATGACCGACGGCATCCTGCTCGCCGAGATCTCCTCGGACCGGGCGCTGCGCCGCTACGACACCCTCATCATCGACGAGGCGCACGAGCGCAGCCTGAACATCGACTTCATCCTCGGTTACCTACGGTCGCTGCTGCCGCGCCGCCCCGATCTGAAGGTCGTCATCACCTCGGCGACGATCGAGACGGGCCGGTTCTCGGCGCACTTCGGCGACGCCCCCGTCATCGAGGTCTCCGGTCGCACCTTCCCGGTCGAGGTTCGCTACCGCCCGTTGGTGGCGAGCCTCGACGACGACGACGACGAGAACGCCTACGCCGACGACGGCACCGGTACGGCGCAGCGCGCCACCGGCGGCGACACCGGGCGCGGCGACACCGGGCGCGGCGGGGGGGGCGGAC
>NZ_JALKFU020000910.1 GCF_023242965.2 Frankia sp. AgKG'84/4 | reverse complement strand
CGGTGCCTGCGGGGCGGGGACTTTCGGGTGCATTCCGCCGTTTTTACTGTGTGTAGACGGTCGCCCCGAGAGCTACATGCTACTTTGTCTCCTTGCGGACTGGCGTCAATACCTAGACCCGTTGAGAGGAGCGTTTTCCCCACCCCAGTTGGCCCTAAAAGAAAAAGGTTGTATAATTGGTCGATCCATGTGAACTCCTTTAACTGGTTAATTTGCATCTTGCTTAGTGACCGCTGCTCATTTAGATTGAATGCATCAAGTGTTTTATAAAAAGGGAACCCCGCCCATTTTAACCTTTTTTCAATTTGTTTCTCATCACGGCGCTTTTGTTCATAAGCCGTTAAATGATCGATAAACATACGGTACGTCCAATCCTCTGCCTCTGCTTGCGAAATGAGAGTAGGGAGGTGGGTCGCGCTTTCTGACCACCTCAAGGAACGTAAACGTTGTTGCAGCTGTTCAACTGAGTGATTCAACTAGATACACCTCCTTCTAGTAATGCCAGATATTTGTTGACATCTCGAGTTTGTGGTTTTGTATGAATCACTGATTCATGGACTGCATAAAGGGGTTTCACCTGTTTCTCCGTTCGATTTTCAGATACGCTGTTCACTTGGCACTGGCGTTTGACATGTTGGATGATATCGCTAAATTCAGTCGCACTATACAGCCGCCTGCTGACACATTCCTTTAAAGCATCATTCGCATACCCTGGCTCAGATTGAAGTGCTTTTGAGATGAGTTGAAGTTGATCCCGAATATAACGGGGGTATTTACGATGAACTTCAGTTAGAAATTCATGCGCCAGCTCCACATC
>NZ_JALKFU020000909.1 GCF_023242965.2 Frankia sp. AgKG'84/4 | reverse complement strand
GGCGGCGGGAGCGCGGCGAGGAGCTTCAGCTCGGCGGTCGCGGCGAGGGCGCCGAGGCCGAGGTCGTCGGCGGCGGTCGGCAGGCCGGCGAGGAACAGCGAGTCGGCCTCGTCGGCGGTCAGGCCGGTGAGGCGGGTGCGGTAGCCGGCGAGGAGCCGGTATCCGCCGGCGGCGCCACGGTCGGCGACGACGGGCACCCCGGCCTCGGCCAGGGACTCCAGGTCGCGGTGGACCGTGCGGACGGAGACCGCCAGCTCCTCGGCGAGCTGGCGTGCCGTCAGCTTGCCGCGCGTCTGCAGCAGCATCAGGACGGAAAGCAGCCGGCTGGCGCGCATGGGGCCGATTCTCCCGCGGCAATCCTGACAGGAGAAGTCAGGTATCCGGTCAAGGATGGGCCAGGTCAGCGACTCGCCAGACCGGAAGGAAGATTCACTATGGGGACGACGGAGACCGTGGCCACGGCTACCTGGACCGGCCTGATGCTGGACTGTCCGGACGCCAGGGAGCTTGCCGGTTTCTACGGCGAGCTCACCGGCTGGGGCGTGGCCGGCGCCGACGACGGCGGCGCCTGGGCCTACCTGACGCCGCCCGGCACGGAGGCCATGATCGGATTCCAGCAGGTGGCGGACTACCAGCCGCCGCGCTGGCCGGGCCAGGACGCGCCGCAGCAGTTCCACCTGGATTTCCGGGTCGCCGACCTGGCGGCGGCCGTCGGCCTGGCACGGCGCCTCGGCGCCACCGAGGCCGAACACCAGCCCGGCGGCGAGCGGTGGCGGGTGATGCTGGACCCGGCCGGCCACCCGTTCTGCCTCTGCCCG
>NZ_JALKFU020000908.1 GCF_023242965.2 Frankia sp. AgKG'84/4 | reverse complement strand
GGTGAGATCGCCGGCCTCGTGCCGGCCCAGGCGGTGGACCGCCCGCCGCCGGTGCTGCGGATCGCCGGGGTGGAACTCGCCGGCGTCGCTGGCGGTTCGCCCGAACCGGCCAGGATCGCCGGCTCCCAGCAGCGGCTGCTCACGCCCTGGTTCGACGCGGCCGCCGCCGCGCCGGTCCTGCCCTACCAGGCCCCCGGCGCCGACGCGGGCGGGCGGCGGGCGCGGGCACTCGCCGGGCTGTTCGGGCAGGGCTGGCTGCTGTGGCGGGCACCGGTGGCCCTCGTGCGCCGGATCATGCTGGTCACGCTGGGCTGGCTGGGCCTGTGCGCGGCGGCGCTGTGCTGGCTGCCGCCGCGATGGGCCGACGTGGTCGCGTTCGCCGCGTTCACCGGCCTCGGCTCGGGCGCGGTCATCCTGTCCGGGCGCCTCGACGCCGACCTCGCCGTCGCTCGCGCGCCCCGGCGCGACCCGCTGGCGACCTGGGTCGTCGCCGTCGCCGTGCTGCTGCCGGCGCTGTACCCGACGGTGATCGGTCTTCCGCTGTGCTGGCTCGCCGGGCGCACCGACCCCGTCCGCCCGCCGCACCTGCGGGTGTTCCACGCCGCGCGGCTGGGGATCGCCGGGTTCTGCGCGTCCAGCGTGCATGTGCTCGCCAGCGGGAGCTCGGGGCCCTTCGGCGTCCGGGACCTGGTCGGCACCGGCCGCGCGTCAGCGGCGCTGCTGGCGGCGGTCGCCGTTTACACGGCGATCGCCGCGCTGCCCGGCATCGGGATGTCCCGGGCCGGGCGCGGCGAGGCTCGCCAGGCCGCCGGTCCCGAC
>NZ_JALKFU020000115.1 GCF_023242965.2 Frankia sp. AgKG'84/4 | reverse complement strand
GCCCGTCCCCGTTCCGCCCTGCAGCGCCTGGCCGGCCGCACCGGCTGCGGCGCGGCGCGCGGCGCCGCCACCTCCGGTGACGCTGCCGGTCTCGTTACCGGTGATCCGGCCGAGGCCGTTGTACCCGATGGTCAGCTCGAGCAGGCTGTTGTGCTGCGAACCGCCGATGTACGGGCGGGAGGACGCCGGCACGAGCTCCACGATCGCGATGAACAGGCCGGCGGGAACCAGCAGCCCGAGGCCGCCGAGGAGGGTGTCGCGCACCCGCTTCCAGAACGTCGCCGGGGCGAACGCCAGGTACACCAGCGCGAAGACCGGAACGACGACCAGCGCCTGGAGCAGCTTCGTCAGGAACGCGAAGCTGACGAACACCCCGGCGAGCACCATCCAGCGGGCGCTGGCGTGCTCGACGGCGCGCAGCGTCGCGTAGGCGCCGCCGATGAGCAGCAGGACGAGCAGCGCGTCCGGGTTGTTGAACTTGAACATGACCGCGGCGATCGGGGTGAGCGCGAGCACGGCACCGGCGATCAGGCCCGCCGCGGCGCCGGCGTACCGGCGCACCGTCTTGTACAGCAGCCCGACGGAGGCGACGCCCATCAGCGCCTCGGGGACGAGGATGCTCCACGAGTTCAGCCCGAAGATGCGCGCCGAGAGAGCCATCACCCACAGCGACGCCGGCGGCTTGTCGACCGTGATCGAGTTACCGGCGTCCGAGGAGCCGTAGAAGAACGCCTTCCAGCTCACCGTTCCGGCCTGGACCGCCGCCGAGTAGAAGGAGTTCGACCAGCCGGAGGCGCCCAGATCCCACAGGTACAGCACCGCGGTGCCGATGAGCAGGACCGCCAGCGCGGGCCGCACCCAGCGGGGATCGCGGGTGTCCGCGGTACCGGTCTCGGCGGCCGCGCCGGCCTGCCCGGAGCCGCCGGACCCGGCGATCTCGTCGGAGCTCAGGCCGGCTTCGGTCGGCGCGTCCGGGTCCGCTGGTCGGGTCGGGTCCGCTTTGGTCCACGGCATCCGGTAGCGCGGTCCGTGGGCGGGCCGACCCCCGGCGTCGGGGATCGGGTCGGTGAGAGTCGACGACATGGGATCACCTTGACTCCCAGACCTTTCGGCTCCTTGTGCCTTACCTGTGCGCAACCTGTGAAGCTGGTTGCGCGGGCAGCGGCGCGGACTGGGGGAGACGCACGATGAAGGCCGTGCGGCCTGGTTGGCTCTGCGCCTCGACTCGGCCATGGTGCGCTTCGACGACGGCGGACACGATCGCGAGGCCGAGGCCGGTGCTTCCGGCGGCGCGGGAACGTGAGCTGTCGCCGCGGGCGAACCGCTCGAAGACCTGCGGCAGCAGCTCCGGGGCGATGCCGGGACCTTCGTCCACGACGCCGACGACGACTTCGCCGTCGGCCAGACTCAGACTCGCCGTCACCTTCGTCCCCGGCGGGGTGTGGGTTCGGGCGTTGGCCAGCAGGTTCGCGAGGACCTGGTGGAGCCGGGCGGAGTCGCCGGTCACGGTGACCGGCTCCTCGGGCAGGTCCAGGGCGAAGCGATGTTCGGGCGCGGCCACGTGGGCGTCGCTGACGGCGTCGACGACGAGGCGGGAGATGTCCACCGGCTCGTGTTCCAACGGCCGGCCCGAGTCGATCCGGGCGAGCAGCAGCAGGTCCGAGACCAGCGCCGTCATCCGGGCGCTCTCCGACTCGACGCGGCTCATCGCGTAGGTGACGTCGGGCGGCACCGGTTCGTGGGTGCGCCGCGTCAGCTCCGCGTAGCCGCTGATCGCGGCGAGCGGGGTGCGCAGTTCGTGGCTGACGTCGGCGAGGAACTGCCGCATCCGCATCTCGCTGGCGTGGCGGGCTTCCAACGCCCCGCCGATGTGCCCGAGCATCCGGTTGAGCGCCGCGCCGACCTGCCCGACCTCGGTCCGCGGATCCGTGTCCACCTCCGGCACCCGCACGGACAACGCGACCTCGCCGCGGTCCAACGGCAGCTCGACGACCCGCGACGCGGTCGCCGCGACCCGCCGCAACGGCCGCAGCGTCACCCGTAGGATCACCGTGCCCGCGACCGCCGCGAATGCCACTCCCACGAGCGCGACCACGCCGCTGACCAGCGCCATCCTGGTCAGCGTCGCGTTGACCTGCTTCATCGGCAGGGCGGTGACCAGCGTCAGCCGGCTGTCCGGGGTGGGGAAAGCGAAGATCCGGTACTCGTCGGACCCGAGAGTGCGGGTGTGGGGACTTCCGTCGGCGGGCACGGAGGCCACCGTCGCGTTCTGGGCGGCCGTGAGCGGCTGGGCGCTGTCCACGGAATCGATGTACTCGGCGTAGGTACCTGTGTCGTCGATGACCGCCGCCACTGTTCCAAGCTCGACACCCGGTCCGAAGAACCTGTCGAGCAGGGCGGAGGCGGACCCGCTGTACAACGTGGTGACGGCGGTCGACGTCGGGGTGGCCGTGGTGGCCGCGGTCGCGGTGGTCTGGAGTGAGGTTCTGGTGCCGTAGCCGTTGGTGCCGTAGCCGTAGCCCGCCCCACTGCCGGAACCGGACCCCTGGCCGGGTGAAGACGGATTCGAGCCCAACCCCCCGTTCGGTGGCAGCACGCCGACCGACGGGCCGTCGAGGTTCAGGACCCGGACCCACCGGCCGCTGGTCTCCATCAGCCGGTGGTCGAGCTGGTCGAGCAGCACCCCGCGCAACGCCACCGCCGTGACGAACACGATCGCCATCGACACGGTCGCGAGCAGCGCCATGAGCAGGGCGATCAGCCTGGTGCGCAGCGGCCACCGCGACGGGGCCATCGTCCGCCCGCGTCGGGACCGACGCCGTCCCGGCACGCGACCTGGGACCACATCGGGGTGCTGCGCGGTAGCCATCGTGATCAGATCCGGCGGGACGCGGACGAGGTCGAGACCGAACCGGCGGACAGCGCGGCGTCGGGCGCCGCCTCCGCCGGCCGCAGCACGTAACCGGCGCCACGCATCGTGTGGATCATCGGGGGGCGCCCGACGTCGATCTTCTTGCGCAGGTAGGAGACGTACAGCTCGACGACGTTCGCCTGGCCGCCGAAGTCGTAGTTCCAGACCCGGTCGAGGATCTGGGCCTTGGAGAGCACCCGGCGCGGGTTGCGCATGAAGAAGCGGAGCAGCTCGAACTCGGTGGCCGTCAGGTGCACCGGGACGCCGGCGCGCTCCACCTCGCGGCTCTCCTCATCCATCGTCAGATCGCCAACCATCAGCCGCGCACCCTGCAACGCCTCCGCGCTGCGCGCCGCCCGCCGCATCAGCCCGCGCAGCCGTGCGACCAGCTCCTCCAGGCTGAACGGCTTCGTCACGTAGTCGTCGCCGCCAGCCGTCAGCCCGGCAACCCGATCTTCCACGGCATCGCGGGCGGTCAGAAACAGCACCGGCACGTCCGGGCTCTCCGCCCGCAGCCGCCGCAGCACCTCCAGCCCGTCCATGTCCGGCAGCATGATGTCGAGCACCACCGCGTCGGGCCGGAACTCCCGCGCCAGCCGGAGCGCGGTGCGTCCATCACCCGCACTGCGCACCTCCCACCCCTCGTAGCGCAGCGCCATCGACAGCAGCTCCGCCAGTGTCGTCTCGTCGTCCACCACGAGTACCCGCACCGGTTGCATAACGGCCAGCCTCTCCCGGATCCCTTGGCGTTGCCTAGGCCCCAGCTGTGAACTTCCTGTGAGTCACGGAGGGTGCAGAAGGGACGCACGGGTCGTCGTGGGGCAGGAACGTGACGATAGTGGTACCAACGCGCTTCAACTTGCTACGGCAGCCGAGCTTCATCAGTGATGCCAAGGCAGGCTCAGTGCAGATGCGCTGTTACCTCATTGACATTGATTCCCTGAACCGCTCTGCCAGGAGCTTGGCAACGGGAGTAGCAACCGCATTCCCAATCGCACCCATGCTTCGGGACCGCGAAATCGGAAACTCGTAGTCATCGGGAAAACCTTGCAATCGTGCAGATTCGCGAACAGTCAGGTACCGCAGGGATCCATCGTCGAAGCGTATCATTGCTTCCCCCCCGCTTACACCATGAACGCCAGCCTTGATGGCTTTAGCCGGCCAATCATATGGGCTGCCAGAGTGCTTGGGATAAGCCCGCGCTCCTGGTATTCCCTCGTGGTTCTTGAAATCCCTGGATGCAACGCCATTGATTGGCTTCGGCAAACCGCAGACTGCATCTCGAATAGTTTTCCATCGCGCACTGAATGGCCGCCCACGTTCTTTGAGATCTCGTACCCTAGAATCGATACCCTCGGGCATTTCCGGCATTGCAAGATTGTGTTCCGACCAGTAATCTCCCGTGACCCATTGATCATAAAGTAGCGCGTCTCGAGAGTGACTGCCAGAAAATTCGGGCCAGAAATCAAGGATCTCTAGATCCGCTCGGATAGCAATCAAAAAGACGCGACGCCGATTCTGCGGCAGGCCAAAATCGGCAGCATCAAGAAGATGCTGGGTAACATGGTAGGACTGATTTACGGGGCCGGACATCTTCACCCGCTCGTGGTGTTCGGTCCACAGCTCGTTATCGCGGGCGATAACAGAAGGTTTTTCGAGCTGGTTTCGAATGTAGGAGAAATAGGGCAAGAAGGAGGGGCGAGTCAACCCGGGAACATTCTCAAACAATACAAATTTGGGATTGAATTTGCGTACCGCGTCCAACGCGGCTGGAAACATATTTCTCTGATCTTCATCGCCGGCGTGAACGCCGCCCAACGAAAATGGCTGGCATGGCGGTCCGCCTGCGATCAGGTCGATATCCCTTTCAGGAAAATCTGAGCGCCCTAGCCAGGTCCGAACGTCCTGTTGGTGAACATCTTCCTCGCGCCATAGTCCAGGTGTGAGACGCGCATTGTGCCGCAGAATGGAAGCTGCCGGCTTCGCCCATTCAACGAGTGCGGTGTGCCGGAATCCGGCATGTCGAGTTCCAACAGCCATGCCTCCTCCGCCCGCGAACAGCTCGATGGAGGTAAGGGGTCTCTTCACCTGCCAGCACCTCCACCACTGCCGCGCACTGCCATTTCAATCAAGTCGGCAGTCTTCGATACATCGCGCTCAACATCAGAAGCCCAAACTCGAATCACACGCCATCCAGCAGCTTCTAGAGAGGCCGTGACCGCTTGATCACGCGCAATATTACGGCGAATCTTCGCCTTCCAAAATTCGGAGTTTGAATGCTGAAACTCATCCTCAAAGCAAGCGAGCCCACGCAGACGCCAGCCATTGCCATGCCATCGGTCGCCATCAACAAAACAAGCAACTTTCGCGGAGCCGAAAACTAAGTCCGGTCGTCCAATAAGCGAATTTGAAACACGATAGCGCAGACCGCGACGGTGGAGCTCGCGGCGCAATGACATCTCCGGCCGCGTGCCACTCGACTTCACTGATGCCATTATGCGAGACGTGACTTCGGGATCTCGAGTCATTGGCTTGTCTCACCTGCTCGCGCAGGGTAAGTGGCGCCGCGATAGTATTTTATGCTGATAGCGCAACGATCGGATATGCGTCTGTGGCGTACCTTCTCGGCCTGGGTAACTGGGTGTTCTAGTGATTCCAGAATTATGATGCAGGCTTCATGAAGGGGGGTTGTAGACAAATAGTTAATGCATGCCCAGACTAAATGTCGGAGATTCTGTTCCGAATCCCACGCAACGTAAAACGTAAAATTACCTAGAGATGCGAGGCAATGAAACGGCTTAACTCCAGCGCTATTGTCAACTACTTTTGCCGAAGGCCCTAGCGCATGCGTGACCAGCTGATCCGGGGTCGGCCCCTCCGCAGCGCCAAACTTCGCGTACCGGCCTGTGCCGAGCTTGGCACGCCCGTACTCCTTCATTGGTCCGTCCTTGATCCATGAGCGCGCATTCTCGCTGCTCATGTACCGCTTCAAAATGCCGCCGATCTCAGGAGCATTTACCCAGTCGTCATACAACGCTGTCCTAGTGTTGAGGGGCAGATGGGACCAATCGCGTTGCTCTGCGGCGGAATAGAGGGCTCCGACGATCAGATCAACTTGATCCTTTGGCACGCGTCTGGAGCCTCCGCCGTTCATACAGCGGGAATGCCAGGATCGAGGAACTGTAGGCGTGCGTCATCGTTAGCCGTCTCCAAATTTGCAGCATCCATGATCCACTGCTCTAGGAGCGATTCCGCTTTTGCGTCGCTAAATGTGATACTCGGCTGGGGCACGTCAGGGAGTATCTCGATATCAGTAGCGGCAACCTGGCGGCGGAGGTTCAGCAGCGCCGCAACACGCCTCAGGTCGCTAACAAAATCAAGTGCGATCACCTTGTGTTTACCTTCGCGCAGGCGAAGTCCCCGCCCGAGTTGCTGCACGAAGATCCGCCTACTATGCGTGATACGAGCGAAACAGATGATATTCACATCTGGAACATCTACGCCCTCGTTAAGGAGATCAACTGCAGTTAGAATCGGGATCCTGCCAGATCGAAAATCAAGGAGTCGAAGTTGGCGCTCCCGGAGTCGCAGACCTTCGTGGATTGCCTGCGCATTTCTCCACTCGGGGGACTTCCGCAACAGTCCTGCCATCCGCTCGGCGTGTTCCTTAGTTTGACAGAAAACAATCGCTCGCGGATCCAGGGTCGATCTCCATGCCTCCTGCAGCTCGTCGATTAGAGCTTCGTCTCGTTGAGGCAGGAAAAGTTTCGAATTCAGCTCTTTCATTGAATAGGAGCGTCGAGAGGCCGCTTTGACGATCTCCCAGTCTATATTGTCGAGAAAGAGGCGATAATCGACTTGCGCCAAATATCCAAGACGCATACCCTCGCCGATTCCAAGCTTGTAAGATGCCGGGCCGAAGTGACTTTCGATATCATATTTATCGCCGCGCCATGGTGTCGCTGTGACGCCGAACTGACTGCTTGCCTGTAGGTGCTTTAGAAGCTCGCTATACTGCCCATCATTACCAACGTGATGTGTCTCGTCGACCATGACTAGAGACGGCCGATAGCCAGCCAGTGTGGCTCCAAGCGCACTAGCAACCGTCGCAAACGTTACGCCCGAAAGGTCTCTCGGCTTCGTGTCTCCGGTGAGTACCTGGGTCTTAACCGTCTTTGGTAGATGCCTCCACATTGCTCGCTCGAGCTGACTGACAAGATCTTTGGTGTGGGCCGCGACCAGAACTTTTGCGTCCCGTGAGAGCGACAAAAAGTTGAAAATTACCTCACCGCCGACCACGGTCTTACCCAGACCGGTTGCTAAAACTAGAAGCGCCCGGCCTTCATTTTCGAGATCGTTTATTAGGGCCGTGACGGCATCGCTTTGATAGTTTCGCAGTCTAATGCGATCCGGATCTTCTGGCGCTTCATTCCATAGAGCCATCAGATCGTTACCGGTCCAAAAGTCAATGCGCTGCCCGGTCCGGGCGAGTACTTGGGCCCGTGCGATTGCATCCCGAGTAGGCCTGACATTTGTTACAACAACGCCACGGTGGGATCGATAATGGTCCATTGCGGTGGACAACTCGTCGACCGCGTTACGTGGCACGGCCCCCTGTCTTTGCCATTTCGCTTGGAAGACCCAGGATGTTCCTCCAATTGTCGCTAGTATGTCACCGCCCATGTCTCCAGATCCGTCAATGTTGGAGATATTCGAGTACCCTAGAATCCCAAGAAGCCGTTCCACCTGCGCGGTGAATCGTTGCTGTCCGCCGAGGATGAGATTTATTGGGCTGACGAATGATTCGCTCACAGGGTAGCCTCGGGCTGATCTACCAACTCCAACTCTAGAAGTCGGCAGCTCAGCCGCCCCCTATTGAGCTCGTCCGGACGCCGTTTAGCCTGCTGCTCGGCTAGTTGCCCGACATCGTCTAGATAGCCGATCAGCCTATTGACAGCCAGGACGCGAGCGTGACCATCCGTGAAACTCGCATAAGGAGCTCGCAGGACCCTGCCGTCGAGGAAGTCGGCCGGACGCTGCTGGATGATACGGGACAGAGCTGAAGCGGAAACGTACATCACCCACGCCCCGCTCTCGCGGGCGTCTTGCCAGTCAACGCCGCTGCCCTCGAACGCGAACCGCTGCTCGGCGGTAGCCTGCTCGCTCTCAACAACGTAGGACCAGAAGCCCTGAGAGTTTCCGGAGATGACTCTCTGCATCGCTCGGCGTATACGGTCGAGTATCGCTTGGGCGGTAGCGCCCAGCGCGGCTGGCGTGAGCCTCTGATCGGGTAGGCAGCGTTCTTTTAGTCCTGCGATGATAGAGCTGAGCGAGCGATTGCTTCCCCGGCGTTCGCGTATATGTTCGGCTATGCCAAGTACCGCGTATTCGCGCGGGTCACCGCCAAACGTGGTAAATAGCATGTGATCGAAATCAACGAAGACGTGCACATCCGGACCGCGCTGCTGCTGAACGAAGACGGGCACGCGTTCCCCGCTGGTATCGGTTACCTCGCTTCCGCTGATCCCAAATACTGTTACCTTAAGCGCCGTACCGAACCCCGGCAGAGAATACTCGCCTGAGACGTCAAACAGCTCTTCGCCGACCTTTCGGTAGCGATCCTGCTTCTGATCTTCCGTCTCGCGAAGCGGTAGCTCGTTGCTGGTATCTGTTTGAGTCCTGACGGGTGCAGGTATGTCAAGTCGGTCGCGCGCACTTCCGTCGGGTTCTAACGGGATCTCTGGTGTAGACGCGGCGGCGCGAGCTTTCGATTCGTCGTGCTGTTTAGCTGCTTCGTACCAGATATGGTCGCTTTGATACTTCTGGTCGCCATCGCGAAAGAGGCCGCCCCACTCTCGAGCTTTAGCATGAATCGAACTCGAGCCGTCTCCAGGAACAAGCCACTTTAGGCCCGGATCTAGGCGTCTGTATCCCGTGAAGAGGCGGCCAATAGGAGATTCGTTCGATGGGTATCCGTTGTCTCTCGCGATATTTGGTCTGAGTGGACCTGCGCCGCGAAGCGTTCGAACGACGTGCTTCCATTCAGGAGTCTCATACTCGAATGCGTTCTTCTGGTAGTTTACACGGACGTGGTCTATGTGGATCTCGCCGATGATTCGGCCTTCATTGGGAACCTCGACGGGATATTCGACTTCGGCCCGGCTTCCTGGCTCATTTGGATCCTCCCAGGAGAATAGGCGCACGTCCCGAATAAGGATCTTGCGGCCATTTCGCAGAAAGTCGATCCCGTAGTCTGATTTATGAGAATAGCGCTGAATCCCCACCCACCCAAAGATCCGGCGATCGCGCCACTCCAGGCGAGATTCTCCGCATTCCTCGCACTCTTTCGCCGTGAGATCCTGCCAGCGTCCACAGGACATGCAGGCTTTCATGGGCTTTAGTGGACTATCGATTTCAATGAATGCCGGGTACCGTGTGTTTCGCTGAATGGTTGCGCGGTTCTCGCCCCATGCGCAAGGCATTATTGGTGGTACGGCTTTACCGTCGAGTCGGAGAAGAAATCCTTTTTCTCGCAGGAGATACGAATAGACGTCACCAAGTGCGCGGCGAATCTTGGCTTGCTGTCTTGAGAGGAGCTCGTGTTGTTCTTGTTTAAGGTTGCTGATGATGACTTGTGTGCCGTGCTCGGCGGGATCGTCTTTTTGTTCTCGAATTACTGGAACCACGAAACTGTCCCGTGATGCCATTTTCTGAAGGTTGAGGGTGACGCTGATCCATTCGGGGTCGCCCGCTCGTGTCGTTCTGACGGTCGTGGTATTTCCCATGCGGGCAGTGGCGATGTTGAATCCCATGCCGAACAAGCCAAGTTTTCCGTATCGAGCATTGCTGGACCAGCCGGCAGACAGGGCGCTGTTGAGATGCTCGATACTCATGCCACGCCCGTTGTCGCTTACCCACACCTGGGCATCGCGATGGTCGGAGGTTCTGCTCGGCAAACTGATCGCGACTGTCGGTGCAGCCTCATCCCGTGGGTGGGTCAAGAAGTCGTCAAACGCGTTGTCGATGAGCTCGGCAAGACATTGCCAAGGCGCAAACTCGATATCTCCGAGGACTGTCAGGAGACGCGGGTGAGGGGTGACGTCGATGCTCTCCTCGTCCGGGGTCGCATCTCCATAGACCATGTCTCTCGTCCTCCGTGCTAGTCCGCGCCCCGGATGCTGGGGATATGACCATATCGGGTGAGATAGGCCGGCCTACACCGGACGGCGGGATCCGGGTGATAGTTGCGCTGATCGCGTTGTTGGGTCGTGCTGCGGCCGAACGCGCATCGGACGGTCGCAAAGCGGTTTATGCAGGTGAGCGGTGCTCTGCGCGTCAAGATTCACCGGATGGCGGCCAGGGGCGGGTGGGACTTCGGGTCCCACACCCACCGGGTGCATGCGCGGACGCAGATCGACGCCGAGGGCACGACGGCCTCCGAGGTCGCCTCCCGGCGCTGGCTGCCCGAGCTCGGCCGGCGCGAGACGCTCGCCGAGTTCACGCGGAAGATCCAGACCGACATCGGTCGTTCGGTGACCGGCCTGACTAGCCGCGGGCTGGCCCGGCCGACGCTGTTCGCCTACCCGTTCTCCGAGCTCAACGAGAAGTCCAGCGTCGCCTTCGACACGGCCGCGACCGCGGCGACCACCCGCATTCTGGACGCGACGTTCACCGCCGCGTCCACCAACCGGTCGGCGTCGCCGCCGCCTCGCCCTGCGCAGTTGAGGTCACGATCGACACCATGCCGGCGCCGCTGCTCGCGAAGGTGCGCGCGCACACGCCGATCACCCGGGTCAGGCCGATCTGTCCGCCGACGCGGGCCGTTGGGCCGGTGACGACGACCGGCCTCGGCAGCTGACCGTCGAACGCGGCCACCGCCGACTGGGGCTCTTACACCGTGGTGGCGACCGTCGGCGGGCTGACCGTGCCGGCCTCGGCGGGGGCGGCGCGCCTCAACGGGGACCGGTTCGGCTCCCTGCTGCTCCGGGCCGGGGCCGAGCAGCCCGTGTCGGCGCGGGTCGAGGCGGACACGGTGAACGTGATCGCCGGGACCGGTCGGGCCGCCCATTCGCTGGCCGCCATCGCGCTGACCCCGGCGGACAGCCACGAGCGGGCGATCACCGTCAGGCCCGGCGCGACCGTCATCAGAGTCAACGGCGTCGCCCGTTACACGGTGGTGGCGGCGGGGCGGCCCGCGGACACCGGCGGCGTCGGTGTCGGTGTCGGGCTCGACCGGGGATCGTCCGGGCTGGCTCCGCCGACGTTGACACGACTCACGGTGCCGGCTGGCCCGGATGTGGGTCCCGACCGGGCCACTGGTCGCGGACCCGTTCGTGGCGGTGTTGATCTCGTTGCTCGGGGGTGAGGAGGCGGCGGGCCAGGCGGTACCCGGCTGGCGGGCCGAACTTCCTGGGGGCACAGTGTGATCTGTCGCGAGGGTGACCACCAAACTGCCCCCCAAGAGAGGGTTCATCAGGCCAAACTGGGTACGTGCACCGCATGGCTCGACACCGTCGTCCTCAGTCCGCCGGTCATGGCGCGCGCTCCCGCGTTGCGCGCCGGGTGGTACTGCCTACCGCCACCCTTCTCACCGCGGGAGTTGTCACCGTGGGTACTGCGTTCGCCTGTCCCGGATCCTCCGCCGCGACCACGCGGTCCACCGCATTTCAGGGGAACGGCGCCGTCGTCGCCACCCCGGTGCGGGCCGCCGACACCCGCTCCCCGTCCACCACCGACGCCGACGCGATCGCCGAGGCGGTCCGGGGGGTGAGTCCCACTGCGTGGTGTAGATCGGGAGCGGCTGGTTGATCGTCCGGGGTGCGGGTGTGTCGCTCCGAGA
>NZ_JALKFU020000907.1 GCF_023242965.2 Frankia sp. AgKG'84/4 | reverse complement strand
AGAACGAGCTCCCGCGCGTGCGGGAAGCTCCCGCGCGCGTAGCCGATGCCGGCGACCACCGCGTCGAGCCGGGGATCGGCCGCGACCTGCCCGGGGGATCCCTCGGCGATGACCTCACCGGCGTCGAGTACGACGACCCGGTCACACACTCCCATGATCACATCCATGTCATGCTCGTTGAGCAGGATCCCGAGGCCCCATTCGTCGGCGAGCCGGCGCAGCAGTGCCGCGACTTCCGCGCTCTCCGACTCGTCGAGGCCGGCGCAGGGCTCGTCCAGGAGCAGCACGCCTGGGCTGGCCGCGACGGCGCGGGCGATCGCCAGCAGCCGGCGCCGGCCGTAGGGCAGATCGGAGACGGTGCGCAGCAGATCGGCGCGCAGACCGAAGGCCTCGACGGCGGCGAGGGCGGCCGAAGGCAGCGGCCGTGACCGCGGGAACACCAGGTCGGTGAGGTAGGCCAGCGGGTCCCGGCGGTCACTGGCCGCCTGGATGTTCTCCAGCACGGTGAGGTCCTCGAACAGTTCCAGGTTCTGAAACGACCGGCTGATGCCGGCGCGGGCCCGCCCGTGGGCGGGCAGGCCGTCGAGCCGGACGCCACCGAGGCTCAGCGAGCCGACCGACGCCGGCGTGTAACCGGTGATCGCGTCGATGACGGTCGTCTTGCCCGCCCCGTTCGGGCCGATCATGCCGACCACCTGGCCCGGCTCGACCCGGAGGTCGACGCCGCGCACCACGGTCACCGGGCCGAAACGCACCGTCAGCCCCCACACCGACAGGGTCGCCGGGCGCACGCCCTGCCCCGCCGGCCCCGACGCGGACGC
>NZ_JALKFU020000906.1 GCF_023242965.2 Frankia sp. AgKG'84/4 | reverse complement strand
GATCAGCGGCGAGCGGATGTCACCGACGCCCACGCCGGAACCGCCCGTACCGAGCCCGCCGAGGCCGCCGCCGACGTCCACTCCATCGACGGTGGTCGGAAACGCGGTGCTGGGCAGCGCGGCGCCGGACAGGTCGGGCAACGCGGCGCCCACTCCGCCGCCACCGCCGGTCAGGCCGCTGCCGGGGGCGAGCAGGCCGGCCTGTCGCAGCACGGCCGACTCGGCGGGGGTGAGCGGGATCCCGTCGAGCTGGCCGGTGCGGCCCAGGTCCGCGAGCTGCGCGGGGCTCAGGTCGCCGAGGGAGTTGATGCCCTCGGCACTCGGGCCGAGCAGGCCGTCGTGGCGCAGCTGGTCGAGCTGGGCGCCGGTGACCGGGGTGTTGTCCAGAGCGCCGGCGGAGTCCAGTGCGGCGAGCTGCGCGGGGCTGAGGTCGCCGAGGTCGTTGAGCGCGCCGCTGGTCGGACCGAGCAGACCGGCCTTGCCCAGGGTCGACAGGTCGCCCTGGGAGAGCGGGACGTTGTCGAGCAGGCCGTCACGTTGCAGGGTGTCGAGCTGCTGGGGGCTCAGATCGCCGAGGGTGGCGCCGGGTGAGGCGGCCATGCCGGCCTCGCGCAGCGCCGCCTGCTGTTGCGGGGTGAGCGCGAGGCCGTCGAGCGCCCCGGCCTGCTGCAGTGTGCTGAGCTGCTGCGGGCTGAGGTCCCCCAGGGTCTTCGGCGTCGTATCGTCCCCGCCGAGACCGCCCAGACCGTTCAGGCCCCCGCCGCCGGAGAGCCCGCCGAGGCCGCCGGACGCGCCACCGCCGCCCGCCGGCACGGCGCCGCCC
>NZ_JALKFU020000905.1 GCF_023242965.2 Frankia sp. AgKG'84/4 | reverse complement strand
GGCGCGCCCTGCGGCCCGGCCGGGCGCCCGGCGCGACCGGATGCCCGGGGGGAGGACATCGAGACGCCATCCTGCGCCACCCGACGCTCCCTTCACTATCTGCTCCGCCGCACGATCCACATCGCGCCGCTCACTCGGCCCGGCCGCCCCCGCCGCCCCCGGGTCCGCTCGACCACCCACGCCCAGCCAGGTCACCGGTTCGCAGGGGTGACCCGTCCCGCACTCTCACGTTCCGGCTCCGAAAACTACACCGACCCACTTGTCCTGGGTAGCCTCAACCAAAGCTTGTCATACTCGAATGGCTCGTGTTACATCGATCCGACCGCAGCCAAAAGCAAGTAACCGTAAGTAACCGTAACTGGCACTAGCTAGCCTGAGAGAGCCGGGAGGGCGACGGCGCGTGAGCGATGTGCCACAGGCACCGCACGGTGAGGAAGGTGACGCGCGGCCGGTCTCCCTCATCGGGGCCCGCCTGCCCTCCGCGGCCTCCCGTTCCCAACGGCTGCCCGACCGCGAAGACCAGTACGGCCAGGGCGGTGCGCCGGTCAGCGATGACGCCGAGTCGTCCCCGTACCCCCGTTCCGGCCGCCGGCGACACCGGCGACGAGCTGAGTCGGAAGCGCCCGAACCATCCGACGAGGCATGGCAGAGCGAGGCGTTCCACCTCGATGATGCGACATCCGCGAACGAACCGGATGCGGAACGTGCAAGCGAAGCCGAGGTCACGTCCGCGCCGCGCGCGGGCAGCACTCGTCCCGGCCCGGCGGGCGGCCCAGAATCCCACGACGCCGCGGACCGGGACCGCGCACGGAGGGGCCGGACG
>NZ_JALKFU020000904.1 GCF_023242965.2 Frankia sp. AgKG'84/4 | reverse complement strand
CGCCGGCCCGTCCGGCGTCCGGCGCTCGGTTCACCTCGACCACGAATCCCCTCCCAGCGGGCAGGGCGCGCCCTCCGGCCCGCTGGCCGGGTCCGCGCGTCCGTGCCGCGACTCCGCACCACCCGCGGGCGCGGACAGGACCTCCCGCCCATGCGGCCCGCGCCGCCAGACACCCTGACGGACACGCGGTGGCGCGCATTGGTGCGCCGACCACACAGAATTACAGTTACGTGAGCGTTCCTCAGGAACACTGCGTGTACAGATTATGCCGAAGCCCGCCAATACTCATCCCGCGGGTGGCCCCAGACTCGCACCTGACGTGAGTGTTGTACTGCCGCCGGCCGGGCCGGCAATGGGCCGCTGACCGTGCTGTCGTCCCATCCGTTGGCGCCATGGTGGGCGGCCGGACATCCGCCGGCGATCAGCCGCGGATGATGAGCACGATGGCCACCGTCACACCAAGCGTAATCACGGCTGCCCGCAATGGGGCGGGCCGAAGTCTGCGGGCGATACGGGCGCCGGCAATGCCGCCGACCAGGGAGGTAACCACGAGAATGCCGGCGTAACCCCAGGCCACTTTCGCGGTGGCGAGAAACACAATGACGCCGACCGCGTTCACGCCGAACGCGAGCAGCGTCTTGAGGGCGTTCGTGCGTTGCAGGTCGTCGGTGAGCAGAATACCGAGGACGCCGAGCAGCAGCACGCCCAGTCCGGCGCCGAAGTAGGAGCCGTAGACACCGGCCAGCAGCACGCCGAGGCGGGTCGGCCAGGTGACGACCTCTCCCCCGGCCGGCGCGGCCCCGCCCGGCGACGCCGCGCCGGCC
>NZ_JALKFU020000903.1 GCF_023242965.2 Frankia sp. AgKG'84/4 | reverse complement strand
GCCTTGTCGAGCGCGGCGAGCACGGCGGCGCGCCAGGCGCCACGATCGGCGATCCGCGTGCCCAGCCAGTCGACGTAGCCGGAGCCGGGCACCTCCAGCCAGCCCGGCGGGACCCGGCCGACGACGTCGGCGAGCAGGTCCGCGTCGATCCGCTGGCTGAACTCCTCGTCGACCGCGACGAACGCGGCCCGGTCCGCCGCCGCGGCGCCCAGCAGGACATGGTCGGCGACGCCCGGCAACGCCCTGGCGACCGCGGCACCCGCGCTCGGCCAGTCATGGTGCGGGTAGAGCGCGGCGCCGTGGTCGATCAGCCACAGCTGCCCACCCCACACCAGCAGGTTCGGGTTGCGCCAGGACCGGTCGACGTTGAGGGTGAGGGCGTCGAGCCAGAGCACCTGGGCCGCGACCCACGCCGCGACCTCGACGGCCAGCGGGTCGTAGGTGATCGAGCCGGGCAGGTAGTCCATCCCGAGGTTCAGCCCGGCGCTGGCCCGCAGCAGGTCCTGCACCTCCTGGTCGGGCTCGGTGCGGCCGAGCTCGGGATCGACGTCGACGACGACGAGCTCGGGCACCGCGAGCCCCAGCTCGCGCGCGAGCTCCCCGACGATCACCTCGGCGACCAGCGCCTTCACACCCTGCCCGGCGCCGCGGAACTTGACCACCCAGGTACCGAGGTCGTCGCCTTCCATCAACCCGGGCAGGCTCCCGCCCTCCCGCAACGGCGTCGCATACCGCACCGCCGTGACCTGTCGCAACATCCCGCCAGTCTGCCGCAGCGGCCCGGCCCGCCGGCCACCCGCCGCCCGCCGCCCGTCGCCCGTCGCC
>NZ_JALKFU020000902.1 GCF_023242965.2 Frankia sp. AgKG'84/4 | reverse complement strand
GAGCCGGACGGTCCCGGCGCCGCGCCGCGACCGCGCCCGGCGGGTGGCTGGAGCGCCGCCGACATCCCGCTGCTCGACGAGGCCGCGGAGCTGCTCGGCGACGACGACCAGGCCGCCCGCGCCGCCGCGCTGCGCGAGCGGATCGCCCGCGTCGCCTACGCCCAGGGCGTCCTCGACATCATCTCCCGCGATGTCGAGGACGACCCGGAGATCATGATGGCGACCGACCTGATCGACGCGAGCCGGCTCGCGGACCGCCACGAGGACGTCGACCCGCGCACGATCGCCCAGCGGGCGCTGGCCGACCGGACGTGGACGTTCGGGCACGTCGTCGTTGACGAGGCGCAGGAGCTTTCCGAGATGGCCTGGCGGATGGTCATGCGCCGCTGCCCGGCCCGGTCGATGACGATCGTCGGTGACGTCGCGCAGACCGGCGATCCGGCCGGCACAACCTCCTGGGACCGGATCCTGGCGCCCTTTCCCGCCGCCGGCGCGCCGGCGCGGCGCGAGACGCTGACGGTCAACTACCGCACCCCGGCGGAGATCATGGCGGTCGCCGCCGACGTGCTGGCGACGCTGAGCCCGCCGCAGGAGCCGCCCCGGTCGGTGCGCACGGTCGGCGAGCTGCCGTGGCGGCTGCGGGTGCCCGCGGCGGACCTCGGGCCGCGCCTGGCCGGGGCCGTCCTCGCCGAGCTGGACCGTCTCACCGCGGCCGAGCGCCCCGGCGACGGCGAGGCCGCTGCGGGGCGTCTCGCGGTGCTCGTGCCCGCCGGTCGGCTCGCCGAGCTGACCGCCGCGGTCCGGGCGGCGGTGCCGGCGGCGCAGAGC
>NZ_JALKFU020000901.1 GCF_023242965.2 Frankia sp. AgKG'84/4 | reverse complement strand
GTGCGGCGCAGTGCGCGCAGCGGGTCGACGACGGCGCCGGGCCGGTCGGTTCCAGTCAACCGCGTTCCCGGCAGCGGCGGCTGCTCGCGCAGCGCCCGCACGGCGGCGACGCGGGCCTCACCGGTCAGCCGCTGCAGGAACAGCATGCCGTCGAGATGGTCGACCTCGTGCTGGAAGCAGCGGGCCCGCAGCCCCTCGCCGGCGTACTCGACGGGTTCGCCGGCGGCGTCGACGCCGCGTACGACGGCGCGCATCGCCCGCGACGTCGGGTAGTGCAGGCCGGGGACGGACAGGCAGCCCTCGCCGCCGTGCTGTACTTCGCCGTCCTCGATGATGGTCAGGGTCGGGTTGACCACCGCGAGGGGCACCCGGGGCACGGCGCGGTCCTGCGGGTCGTAGTCGACGTCGAACACGAACACCCGCAGGCCGACGCCGATCTGCGGCGCGGCGAGCCCGACGCCGGGCGCGGCGTACATCGTGTCGATCATGTCTGCGACCAGGCGGGCCAGGGCGGCGTCGAACTGCGTGACCACGGCGGTCGGGGTGCGCAGCACGGGGTCGCCGACGGTGCGGATGGGAAGCACGGCCATGTCGGACACTGTGTCACAACAGGATCGGGCTCCGGGAGAACCGGGGTGGAACGCGGGCAGGTCACATCACGCGATCGCGCGCTCACGGTACGACCGCACGCTCTGTCCTGTTCCCCGCGGGAGCGCCGCGGGGGATCGGGGCGTTGTCTGGAGGTGGACGTCATGCTGGAGGTGGACGTCGTGGACGAGTCGCGCGGCGCGGGGCTGGCCGCCGTCGGGCCGGATCCCGCTGCGGCCGGGATCGCGC
>NZ_JALKFU020000900.1 GCF_023242965.2 Frankia sp. AgKG'84/4 | reverse complement strand
ACCCGAGCCCCGCCCCGGCGGCAACGGCGCCGCCGGGCCGGTGGGCCTCGTCGTCGGCGGCGGGCTGCTCGGGCTGGAGGCGGCGCGGGCGCTGCGGCTGCTCGGCCTGTCGGTGCACGTGGTGGAGATGGCGCAGCGGCTGATGCCGTTGCAGGTCGACGAGGGCGGCGGGGCACTGCTGCGCCGCCTCGTCGAGGAGCTCGGCGTGACCCTGCACCTGGGCACGTTCGCGGCCGGCGTGCGCCCCGCGGCGGACGACGGCGAGGACGCGCCGATGTGCGCCACCCTCGGCGATGGCACAGAACTTGCCGCTGACCTGGTGGTTTTCGCCGCCGGTGTACGTCCACGCGACCAGCTCGCCCGGGCGGCGGGGCTGGCCATCGGCGCCCGCGGCGGGGTGGCGGTCGACGCCGGCTGCCGCACGCAGGATCCCGCGGTGTTCGCGATCGGCGAGTGCGCCTGCGTCGAGGGCCGGGTGTACGGGCTGGTCGCGCCCGGGTACGCGATGGCGACGGTGGTAGCGCAGCGCCTCCTCGGCGGCGACGGCGAGCTCGGCGCGGCGGACACGGCGACGAAGCTGAAGCTGCTCGGCGTCGACGTCGCAAGCTTCGGCGACGCGCTCGCCACCGCCGACGGCGCCCTGGAGGTGACCGTCAACGACCCGGTGACCGGCTGCTACGCCAAGCTCGTCCTGTCCGATGACGCCGCGACGCTGCTCGGCGGGGTGCTCGTCGGCGACGCGTCGAAGTACGCGGCGCTGCGCCCGCTGGTCGGGCGCGCGCTACCCGCCGACCCGCTGGCGATGCTCGCGCCGGCCGGCGGCGGCACGGGCGCGGTC
>NZ_JALKFU020000899.1 GCF_023242965.2 Frankia sp. AgKG'84/4 | reverse complement strand
AGGCCGGCCCGCGCCGCCGCGGCCTCGACGCGGGCGAAGCGCAGGTCCGCCGGCAACAACGCCACCGCCCCCGCCTTGCCCTGGAAACCCGCCCACAGTGCGGTCAACACCCGGGCCTCGATCGGCGGGATCCCGGCGGCGGCCGTCCCGAGCACGGGCCGCGACCACCAGCCGTCCCCGCGGATCACCGCCGACGCCGCCGGTTCGCCGCGCACCACGTCCAGACCCCCGACGACCACGTTGTTGACATTGCGGACCGCGACCAGCGGATGCCGGTACTCCAGCCGGTCGCCCCGCTCGGCCAGGCAGGCGGCGAGATACCACAGGGACAGCAACGTCGGGGGCGTTCCCGACAGCAGCATGCGACCTCCCCGGCGCCCGGCGTCCAGCCCGGATCCGTCAGGAGACTAGCAAGACGGACGCGCCTGCGCGGCCCACCGTAGGCCGGGTACGCCCCAGGGCGGATGCCATCGCCGCCGCTGCCCGTTACCGTCGGCGGATGACCTGGTCCGGCCCCGGTGGGCGGCGCACCGCCGCCCGGGACGCGGCGGTGCTGCTCGGCGCCGCGGCGGTGACCATCGGCGGTTCGCACGGCGCCGCGCACGAGCAGGTGCCGCCCGCGCACCCGCTCGACGCCCTGGCCTTCGTGCTGCTCGTGCTGCTCACCGCCACAGTGACGCTGCGCCGCCGGTCCCCGCTGGGGGCCCTGGGCGCGGCCAGCCTGCTGCTCGCCGCGTTCACCGCCGTCGGCTACCCGCACGGGCCGTCGTTCGTGCCGCTCGTGATCGCCTCGATGGCGGTCGGGCTGCGCCACCACCGGCGCACGGCGTGGCAGGCAC
>NZ_JALKFU020000898.1 GCF_023242965.2 Frankia sp. AgKG'84/4 | reverse complement strand
GCGCGACCCCGGCCGCGACGGCGGGCAGCACAGCCACGAGAGCCACGCCGCCGCTCGCCCGGCTGGCCGGCGCGGCGACCACGAGCAGGACGAGCCCCACCATGATCCATGGTCGCGGGCCCCGGCGGACCAGGACGGCCGCAGCGGCGAGCAGGCCGGTGACCAGGGCCGTGGCCAGCGCGTCGTTGTAGATCTGCCCGGCCGACGTCACGACCGCGCCGAGGACCCCGACGATCGCCGCGGCGCCCACGGCGATCTCGGGCCGCCCGGGTGAGAGCACCCGGGCGAGGGCGGCCGTGGCGACGACCACGCCGAACCCGAACGCGACGTTGAGAACGCGGGCCGCACGCAGACCCGCCCACGGATGGCCCAGCGCGGTCCCCGCCCGCAGTGGCACGGCCTGCGCGGCGTAGAACAGCGGCGGATGATTGGCGGTGTAGACAAGATCGAAGTTTGTCAGCGGCCGCCCGAGCACCACCCCGCACACGCGGTCCGCTCCCGCGTCCACCGCGGCGCGGGCCGCGGCGGGCCCGAGCCGGCACCCGGCCGGCAGACCCGGCATCCCCGGCAGTCGCGACCGCACCGGAGTGTCGAGTTCGGGTAGGGAGCCATGCGCGAGTTCGAGTGCGTAGGCGGTGTGCTGAACTTCGTCGGCGCTGGAGAACGGCGGTTGGACGGCCGCGACGAGCAGGGCCAGCGAGCCGTAGACGAGGCCGGCGGCGGCGACACCGGCGACCAGCCAGCGCCGCGCACGACGGGCCGGCCGGCCGGATAGTTCTTCCGCGGCCGTGCGGGTGAATCGGTGGCGGTGGTGGGCGTCCGGTGGCCGGTACGGGCCGC
>NZ_JALKFU020000114.1 GCF_023242965.2 Frankia sp. AgKG'84/4 | reverse complement strand
TCCGCGGGGACCGCAGGGCCGGCGGTACGCCGCGTGACGGTGGCCCGTACGTCCTCGGGCAGGACGCCGAGGGCCGCGCGCAGGTAGCGGCGCGCACGGGCGAGGGTGTCGTCCGCGCCCAGGGCCCCTTCGGCCGCCGCCGGGTCGATCGCGACGGTGTGCGTGGCCGTCACCTCGACGCCGTCCGGCCGCTCGGTGAACTGCCACCGGCCGCTGTGGCCGAGCAGCATCGCCGGTGGCACGAGCTGCTTGTACGCGATGCTCGCGGGCGCGGCGCACACCCGGATGGACCGGGTGGTGTGCGTCGCGCCGTCAGCGGTGACGGTGTCCATCTCCAGGTGCTGGATGCCGGGTTCGTCCTCGGTGAGGGCCACCCGGGCGACGTGCGGCAGGCGCTGCGGCCACAGGTCGCCCCGGTTGATGAAGTCGTAGAGGTCGGCGAGGCGGCCGGGCAGGACGACCGTGTCGGAGAAGGTATCGACGAGCTCGTCGAGCGGCGGGCCGAGTTCGGCGAACCGGCGCAGCGCGGCCAGTTCCTCGGTGCTGTTGCGGTCGACCGCCGCGCTGATCGCCGCCAGTTCGGCCGGGTCGGTGACGGAGAAGACGTGGTCGAGGACGACCTCCGTGCGCCCGGCGCCGTCGGGGCGCAGCGACCACGCCCCGGCCATCGCGGCGATCGGGGCGTGGCTTCGTTCCTGCCGGAAGGTGATGCGATGGCGGTCCGGGTCCAACTCGCGGCGCGACACCCAGGTCCGTACCTGCCCGCCGACGAGCGCCCAGAGCTGGAACCGCTCGTCGCGGCTCGTCCGGTGCAGATGCTCGACGTGCACGGTCGGCCCGAAGACCACCGGCCACAGCGTCACGTCGGCGACGAGCCGGTAGACCTCGGCCACCGGCGCCGCCACCACCGCGGTGTGGGTCATCGTGGTGTCCATCGTCAGACCGCGATCCGGTCGTTGATCTTACCGAGGAGCTCCCCGGCGGTCCGCACCTCGGCGATCTCCTCGTCCGGGATCAGCACGTCGTGGTCCAACCGCAGCCGGGCCGCGGTCTCGATGAGCGCGAGGGAGTCATACCCGAGCTCGTCGAACGGGACCGCCGAGATGTCCCCGGGCAGGACGGCGTCGTCTCCCCCGGCACAGTCGACGAGGATGGCCCGCAGTTCGTCGATGGTCATCATCTTGGCCATGGTCAGCTCCTGTTCTGGAAGGTTCGCAGGACAACCGCGGCGTTGAAGCCCCAGCGGCCCCGGGCGAGGACGAGGACGGTGTCCACCGCCACCTGGCGGGGCTCACCGAGGACGAGATCAAGGCCGTACCCGGCAGGCACCGTGGCGGTGCCGAACGTCGGCGGGATCAGCCCGTCGCGGAGGCAGAGCAGGGCGCTGACGACGTCGAGGGCGCCACCGCCGGAGAAGAGCCGGCCGGTCAGCGCCTTGGGCGCGGTGACGGGAACCCCGCGCGCGCCGAAGAGCTCCCGCAGCGCCGCCGCCTCGGCCCGGTCGAGATCCGCCACGCCGGCCGCGTCGGCGAACACCACGTCCACGTCAGCGGTGGCGACGCCGGCATCGGCCAGCGCGAGCCGGGCGGCCCGGCCCAGCGCCGGCGGACGGCCGGTGTCCGGGTGCGGATCGAACGTGGCCGCGTAGCCGGCGAGCTCGCCGTACACCCGGGCGCCGCGGGCCCGCGCCGCGGCCGCGTCCTCCAGGACGCAGATCGCGCCGCCCTCGCCCGGGAGGTAGCCACTCGCCTGGGCGTCGAAGGGCCGGTAGGCCGTGGCCGGATCCGGGTCGAGACTGACCCGGCCACTGGACAGGTGCGCAAGCCACCCCCAGGGGTCGAAGGCCGAGTCGACGCCGCCGCCCACCATCAGCCGGGTGCCCCCGCGGATCATGCGCCGCGCCTGGCCCAGCGCGTCGAGGCCGCCGGCCTGCTCGGCGACGAGGGCGCTCGACGGTCCGCGCATGCCGTGCCGGATCGAGATCTGGCCGGTGTTCACCGCGTAGAACCAGGCGAACGACTCGTACACGCTGACGTGCGCCGGGCCTCGTGACCACAGCTTGTGGAACTCGCGGTGGGTGAACTCGAAGCCGCCGGAGGCGTTCGCCGTGGCGACACCCATGTCGTAGTCGGCGATGCCGGCGGGATCCACCTCCGCGTCGGCCAGGGCGTGCTGGGTGGCGGTCAGCGCGAGTCGGGTGGACGTGTCAGTCTGGGGCAGCAGTCGGCTGGGCAGGTGATCGATCGGGTCGAAGTCCCGGATCAGGCCGGCGAGCCTCGCCGGGTAGCCGGTGGTGTCAAACCTGTCCAGTTCCGCGATTCCGGTGCGGCCGGCCAGGGTCGCCGCCCAGAACTCCTTGACGCCGATTCCGTTCGGCGCGACGACGCCCAGCCCGGTGATGACGCTCACGGGAACTCCCTCCTGTGGGGTAAGCGGGCTCAGGCCGCCGTGCGCCGCGGCCGGGTCAGCACCATCGCGCTCTGGAAACCACCGAACCCGCTGCCCACGGTCAGCACCGTGTCGATGTGGTGATCGCGGGCCTCGTTCGGCACGTAGTCGAGGTCGCAGTCCGGATCCGCCGTGTGCAGGTTCGCCGTCGGTGGCACCGCCTGGTTCTCGATGGCGAGCAGCGACGCGGCGATCTCCACCGAGCCGATGGCGCCGAGCGAGTGCCCGACCATGGATTTGATCGAGCTGACCGGCGTCCGGTACGCGTGCTCGCCGAGGCTCCGCTTGAACGCCGCGGTCTCGTGCCGGTCGTTCTGCTTGGTGCCCGAGCCGTGCGCGTTGACGTAGTCGACCGCCTCCGGAGCCAGCCGGGCCTGGTCGAGGGCGACCCGGATCGCCTCGGCCAGCTCCCGGCCGTCAGGCTTGAGCCCCGTCATGTGGTACGCGTTGCATCGGGTGGCGAAGCCGCCGACCTCGGCGTAGCAGTGCGCGCCGCGCGCGCGGGCGGCGCTCAGCTCCTCCAGCACGAACATCGCCGCGCCCTCGGCGAGCACGAAGCCGTTGCGGCTGGCGTCGAACGGGCGGGAGGCGTGCTCGGGATCGTCGTTGTGGGTCGAGGTCGCCCTGATCGCGTCGAAGCAGGCGACCACGATCGGGGTGATCGGTGTGTCGGCCGCCCCGGCGACCACCATGTCGGCGCTGCCCTCGCGGATCAGCGCCGCGGCGTGCCCGACGGCGTCCAGGCCGGAGGTGCAACCGTCCGACAGCATGGCGACCGGGCCTTCCGCTCCGACCGTCCAGGCGATCTCCGCGGACATCACGCTGGGGACCAGGTAGTCGAACATGTGCGGCGAGAGATGGTCGGGCGACATCTCCCAGCGCCGGCCCGAGTCGGACAGCACCAGGTACTCCCGTTCGAGACTGGTGGCGGCCGCGACGGCACTGCCGAGACTCACCCCCACCCGGTCCGCCGGCAGGGCGCCGAGGTCGAGCCCGCTGTCCGCGACCGCGTCGCGGGCGCAGACCACGGCGAACTGGGTGGCCCGGTCCATCCGCCGGACCTCGCGGGGGCTCAGTCCCTCGGACGCGGCATCGAAGTCGACCTCACCCGCGACCTGTGAACGGTACGGCGAGGGGTCGAAGAAGGAAATACGCCGGGTTGCCGTCCGCCCGGCGGACAGCAGCTCCCAGAATTCCTTCTTACCCGGCGACCGCGGTGCCCTGACACCCATTCCAGTTATCACCACGCGACGGTTCACCGCGCACCACCGCTCGTATCCACCGGACTCGTTCGCCGGCTCGTTCGGGCGACGGTACCTGGCCGCCGAACATCCATCGCCACCTCGACAGGCATCCCGGTTCCACCTCCACTTCGTTCCCGTGACAGCTGGCCGGGGAGCATGCACGCGAGACCGCGCCGCACCACCGCCACACCATCGTGTCGAAATGGAAACTAGTTATTCCGCCTCAATCACCGCTATATCCGTGCTCTATCCAGCGACTCAGTGGCTCAGTGGCTCAGTGGCTCAGTGGCTCAGTGGCTGACGAGGATCTCCTGCTGCAGCCGTTTCGCCTCCGGCGAGGGTTCCAGCCCCAGCTCGTCGTCCAGGATGTGCCGCAACTGCTGGTAGACGGCCAGCGCCTCCCCCCGCCGCCCCGACCGGTGCAGGGCCTGCATAAGCCGCAGGTGGAACGACTCATGCAGCCGGTGGGAGGCCACCAGCGACCGGAGTTCGCCGACGATCTCCCGGTGCCGGTCGTTCGCCAGATCGGCCTCGATCCGCAGAGACACCGCCTCCAGCCGGTATTCCTGCAGGTACACGTTGAGGCCACCCAGGTAGGGACCCGCGATGACGTCCGTCGGCATCGGGCCCCGCCACACGCGCAGCGATTCGCTCAGCAGCGCGGCGGCCCTGGTGGGGCAGCCTTCGCCCAGTGCCGCCCGGCCCGCCCGGACAAGTTCCTGGAACCGGTAGACGTCGACGTTGTCGCGCGGGAGGGCCAGTACATACCCGCCGGGCCGGGTGACCAGCAGCTCCGTGCTCCGCGGCGTTTCGAAGCGTTGCGAGAGGATCTTGCGTAGCTGGTAGACGTAGGTCTGTACGATCGTTTTCACCGTACTCGGCGGACCGTAGGGCCAGAGCTCGTCGATCAGCTGGTCGGTACTCACCATCGAGTCAGCGTTGATGGCGAGCATCGCCAGTACCTGACGGGGCTTGGCGGCCGTTATTCCCAGCGGAAAGGTGCCACCCACAGTGTGGGTGTGGTCCACCTCAAGCGCTCCCAAGAGGTTTATCCGGACATTGTCTGCGACCATTGGAAATCTCCATCGAAGGCCAGTTGGCGCGCCGGTCGACAATCCGTCCACAGCCACACGGGCGAGCGGAGGTCGGTCGACCGGACGGACGGCATACCGGCATGGAGAAAACCGGTGACCACCAGGCACATGGGGCCGACAGGCATCCTCCTGACGCCGATATGAATCCCCCGTACGACAGTCCCGCGGATCAGTGGTCGGTGGGCCGCCGAGCCCACGCACCCGATCCGGGTCGAAGAGATCGCCACCGTAGCCGGCTCCGTTGCGGCCGCCCGCCACGCGACTTTCTGTCAGATGACCAGGGTCCTAACGAATCCCTCCGGCGAAACGAAGTCTCTCCAGAAAATCTTTCACGGGTCTCCACAATGAACCGGACCGAGTTCTCATATTGGACCGTACATCAGTACATCCTCGCATGCCAACTCCCGCAAAGACGCTTTGGGTGAACGCACACAGTCCACAGATGACCCGGCAGCACCACGCGCGCGGCCATCCGGGCTTCACGCAATTGGTTTTAGCGAATTCGCAGGTCAGGCGCTTGTCCACCCGGCCGGTGACCGGTTGCGTCGGCAATCTTTTTACTCCGAGAAACGGACCGGAGATCGTGTCAGAAAATCGACACACGCGGCACGGCAGTCCCGCCGGTGCCAGTGCCCGGGCAAACGACGACCCCCGGGGGCGGGCGGTCGCACCCTCCGGGGGTCGTCAGTTCCCGATAGATCCACAGCGTCGCGGCTGTCGCCACCGCCGACCGGGCGGACCGGGTGGCCAGGATGACCGATCAGCGGATGTTGTGATTAATGCGGAACAGGTTACGCGGGTCCCAAGTCTTCTTGATCTTCAGGAGGCGGTTCCAGCCGGCCGGGTCGTAGGCGCTACGGACGGCCTCGACACTGGTGTCCAGCGGGCCGAGGAAGGTGGGGACGCGCCCACCGGTCAGCACCGGCCCGAGCTGGCCGACAATCCTCTGCTGGGCCTGCTCGACCGGCTCCGGAGCGACAGTATCCGGCACCGTGTTGCTGATGAACACGAGGAACTCCGCGTCCCGGTGCCCCAGCGCGTTCGCCGTCGACGGACCGCGCCCGAAGGCACCGGCCATGTGGCGGATCTCGACGAACCCGGCCGGCAGGGTGACACCCGGGCCGACTGCGGCCAGGATCGTCGCGACGCCGTCGTCGCTCAGACCACCGACGAGACCGCTCGCAGTGGGCGTGGCACCGGGGGTCGTCGGCACACTGAAGACCGTGTCAACCTGGTCCACCGGGATCTCGGCCACCGTGTCCGCGCTGGGACCCAGGGCCCGCAGCGCGGCGATCTCGGCGGCCCCGTCCCGCGCCGAGCCGACATAAACGATCCGGATGAGGAGCACGAACACCCCGCGCAGCTGGGGCGGAACCTGCGGCACGTCCGGGTAGCGCAGGAAGGTCGCGACCGACGTCAGCTGATCCGACACACCCTCGGTCCACCGGACGTAGGCCCGGAACGCCTCCTCGGCCGAGGCCGCGGGGAAGGTCAGATTGCCGGCATACACCTGCGCCTGCGGCAGCAGGTCGATCTCGAAGGCGGTGACGGCACCGAAGTTGCTCTTGCCGCCGCGCACCGCCCAGAACAGGTCCGGCTCGCGGGTCGCGGATAGGCGCCGCAGCCTGCCGTCCAGCGTGACAAGGTCGATCGACCGGACCCTGTCCGCGGCGTAGCCGTAGGTCCGGCCCATGATCGGCACACCGCCGCCGGTCACGTACCCGACCGCTCCCACGTTCGAGGTCGAGCCGACCGGCGGCAGCAGCCCCACCGGAGCCGCGGCAGCGACCACGTCCCGCCACCGCACACCGCCGCTGATGGTGGCGGTCCTGGCGCCCGCGTCGATGTTGACGCCGGTCAGCCCGCGCATGTTGATCAGCAGGGCGCCGTCGGCGGGAACGCTGACGCCGTGTCCCGTCGTTTGCACCGCGATCGGCCAGCCGATCCGCGCCCCGACACCGACCGCGGTGGCCACGTCCCGCGCCGACTCCACCATGACAATGGCATTCGGATGGTGCTGCACCAGCGTGTTGAAACCGACCCGCTCCGCGTCGTAGTCGGGATCACCGGGCAGCAGGACCTTCCCGCGCAGGGCCAGGCTCAGGTCGCGCGCTGTGGCGGCGCCGGCGTGGGCCGGCGCCGCGCCTACCGCGGTCTCCACGAAGTAGGCGGCCAGGCCCGCCCCGCCGGCCTTCAACGCCGCGCGTCGACTCATGTACGGTGTCACTTCGCTGTTTTCCTTCCGCGGCTACGTGTATTTTTTCGTCCGCCGCGGGAGAAAACCGTCGACGGAAACCTGGGACCGCCGCTATACAGCGGGATTTCCCGCCCGTCCGAAACGGGCCCGTGATCAGGCGCGACGCCATTCCATGACGACGTACCGGTCCTCACCGGCGACGCGGTTGCGCAGGGTCAACACGTCGTCGATGAGCCTGGCCTCGCGACACTGCCGCGTGTTGACCACGCGCGGGTGGGAGCCAACGGCCACCTCATGGACGACGAGGTCGCCGTCCACCTGCCAGCGTCCCGAGTAGCTCAGGAACCGCTCGACGGCACCCAGATAGGTGACCGGCGCGGAATCCACTCCCGCCGGCGTGTCCGCTGTCGGATCGTCCGTGCGCATCAGACTCGCGGCCATGAATCCGTCAGAATGGTAGATGAGCAGGCCCTCGGCCCGTTTTCCAAGCGGCCCGGTGCTGGCCTTACCGTCATCACCGAGATAGAAATGGTCGACGAGCTGCCAGGCTCCGTTCAGATCCTCCGCAGACGGCATACGCCCTCCTGGCGCGCTGGGGCCGACGGCCTGGTTCCGGCGCCGGACGATCAGTAGTTGCCGAGGCCGCCACAGACGTTGAGGGCCTGGGCCGTGACGGCGGCCGCGGCAGGGGTCACGAGGTACCCGACCATCGCGGCCACCTCGGCCGGTTCGACATAACGGCCGATCGGCACCCGGGCGGTGATCCGGGCGAATGCCTCGGCGGGCTCGACGCCCCAGATGTCCGCGTAGTGCTCGCGCACCTGCCCGGCCATCGGTGTCTCGACGAAGCCGGGACACACCGCGTTCACCGTGATACCGGTCCTGGCCAGTTCGAGTCCGAGCGCCTTGCTGAAGCCGACCACCCCGTGTTTCGACGCGGAGTAGGGAGAGGCGTGCACAACGCCCTGCTTGCCGCCGGTCGACGCGATGTTGATGATCCGGCCCTGGCCGCGGCCGAGCATGCCGCCCGTGCTGAGCACCTCGGTCGTGACCCGGAAGACACTGTTCAGATTGGTCTCGATGACGTCTGACCACAGCTCGTCGGAAATCTCGGTGATGTGACCGCCGCCCGGTCGACCCGCGTTGTTGACCAGCACATCGACGGTCCCGAACCGGACGACCGCCTGTCGCACGAGCTCCCTGACCTGCACGCGGGACCGCACGTCGCAGGCCGACCCGTCGACCTCAAGGCCCTGCTCCCGAAGTTCCTTCACGGTGGCGGCCACCGTTTCGGCCGTTCGTGCGCACAGGAACACCGCCATGCCGTTCCTGGCGAGAGATGTCACGATCTCCAGCCCTATGCCACTGGTGGCGCCGGTGACGAGGGCAACCTGCCGTTCGCGGTCGGCCATGAGTGTCCGCTCCCCACATGTTGACGGATTCAATGGACGTGAACGTGCCAGTCGGTCCTCGAATGTTGCTAAAGCACCTGTATTCGGCGTACACGGACGGTGCCGCGACGTCACGCGTGGCAGGCCGGCATGCCACCGTGGAGGTCCACCATGGCGGCGACCATCTCGTCGACATCGACCTCTACGCCGACGCCGGCGCTGTCGGGACTGGCCTCGTCGTAGGCCCGGAACAGGTTCGGCGCCAGCCGCTCGCTGTCGACCAGTCCGGCGAACCTGCCGAGATCGGCCCTGCGGGCGACCTGCAGCGGGGACAGTCCCTCCGCGAGGCCCACCCGCGCCAGCTCGGTCAGCCAGTCCAGGTAGTCCCGCATCTCGTCGAGCAGTTCCGGCCCGCCGACCGGGCCGTGGCCGGGCACGACGACGGCCGGTCCGAACTCCCCCAGCCGGATCAGCGCCGAGCGCAGACCGGCCACCGATCCGGTCAGGAGGAACGGCGTCACCCCCGACATGACCAGGTCCCCGGCGAACAGGACACGTTGGCGGGGCAACCAGAGCGCCGTGTCACAGGCGCTGTGCGCCGACTCGAACGAGACCAGCTCGACGTCGAGTTCGCCGAACGACATCGCCAGCGGCTCGGTGAAGGTCAGGTGGGGCAGCACCAGCTCGATGTCGCCCCATTCGACATCCGGCCACAGTCCGGTGAGGTGCAGGCCGACCCGCTCGGCCTCCCGCCTGGTCCGCTCGTGCGCGAGGACGAGCGCCTCGGGAAAGACGAAGTTACCGAAGGTGTGATCGCCGTGCGCGTGCGTGTTGATGATGGCGCTCGGCGCGGTGCCGGTCGCGGCCACGGTGAAGGTACGCAGCTGCTGGGCCCGCTCCTGGGTGGCCGCGGTGTCGACCAGTACCGTCCGGCCGCCGCCGGCGAGCACGCCCGCGTTGTTCAGGCACCAGCCGCCATCGGGCTGCTGATAGACGTGCACCCCGTCCGCGATCCTGGTGAGTGTCGGTTCCCCGGTGAATGTCGTCGCCATGCCGTCACCTTTGACACCTGCGCTCCAGTGCCGCTCAAGCCGGACTCCGCCGCGGGCTCCGGGCGACGCCGCCGCTTGACCAGTGCTTGAGCGGCCGGGCCGACACTGGGCCGGAGATCCCCGAGATATGGGAGGCACCGTGAGCGCTGTTTCGGCCGGGCTCGACCTCGGCATTCTCTATCCCCGGGTCCAGCAGTTCTACGCGGCGCAGATGCAACGCCTGGACGCTCGCGACATCACCGGCTATGCCGAGACCTTCTCGGTGGACGCCGAGTTCGCCCACTCCCCCGGCCGGCCGCCGGCCCGCACCCGGGCCGGCATCATCGAGGACCTGGCGGACTTCCACCGCGGCTTCGAGGACGATCCGATGCAGCGCCGCCACCTGATCACCATGATCAATCTGGCCGGGCTCGACGACGGTGCGCTGCGGTCGACCGCCTACTGCCTGGTGACGAAGGTTCGCCCGCGGCGTGAGCCGGTCTTCGTCAGCTGCGTCATGCACGACGTGCTGGTGGAGGTGGACGGCGAGCTGCTGACCAGGTCACGGCACGTCACCTACGACTGAGCACGCGCGCCCGGCGCCCGGATCACCCCGGGGTGCCGGGCGCCCGGATGCCGGCCAGGACAAGGTCGAGGTGACGGCGCCAGTCCGCGTTCCCGCCGGGCTGGAAGTACATGGTGGACATGATTCCGCAGGCCAGCATGGGAAAATCCGCGACGCTGAAGTCGGCTCGTAGGCGGCCGGCGGCGACAGCCCGGTCGATAATGCGGGCCACGATGTCGGCGAACTCCACCTTCTGCTGCTCGACGCCGTCCCAGCTCAGCCCCTGGGAACCGAGTATGGCGAGCTGAAAGGCCGCGTCACCTTCCGCCGCCTCGAGATAACCGCGCAGCACCGCCTCAAGCGCATGGCCCGGGTCATCGATCCGCTCCGCGTCGAGGGCGAGCTGGCTCATGCCCTGGAAACGTTCCCGGACAACCGCCATCAGCAGATCACGCTTGCTGGGGAAGTGCCGGTAGAGCGTGCCCATCCCGAGACCGCTGTGGGCGGCGATCTCCTCCATCTGCACGTCGTTGCCGCGACGCGCGAACAGATCGCCGGCGCTGGTGAGAATGCGTTCCCGGTTACGGCGGGCATCGGCGCGCAGGGGTCGCTCGGTCTGCGGCATGAAGACCTACCCCTCGTGCGTGGATCGATGGACGACCGTGAATCTCCGGACACCCAAAGTCTAGTTCCGCCGCGGGTGTCCGCGGGCGGACCGGCGCGGGTGGCCCGGTCCGCCGGCGGACTCCGTCGTCACCCTGCCTGGACGACCGCCGTCGACCAGGTGAACCCGCCGCCGCAGCCGAGCACGACCGCGAACTCGCCGGGTTCGAGCATCCGCTGCTCGACGATGTCGGCCATGTTCGCCGCCATGTCCCCCGCGCCGAGATGTCCCGTGCGACGGCCGAGGTGCGTCAGTTTGCCCTGCAGCGGTCCGAGCGACGCGCCATACATCACGTGGATCAGGCGCGGGCCAAGCCGGGGTACGGCGACGAGCCGGATGCGGGGGTCATCCGGCTCCAGCTCGGCCTCCGCCAGCGCCGTTGCCAGCGAGGTCCGCACGCAGCTCACGGCGGACTCCGCGAGACGCTTCTTGCCGTGCTCGGCGTAGAACTCCTGACGCACCTGGGCGGAGGACAGCGTCGTTTTGTTCTCCATCGGCGCCATGCTGAACGGTGCGTTGCCGCGGTTGAGCGCCTCGAGCCAGCCCGCCGACGCGTGGGTGAGGCAGTGCAGGCGAAGCTCGTCGGGCCGACCATCCGGCCGGTGCAACAGCGTGGCGGTGGCGCCGTCCCCGTAGGCGATGTCGGAGTGCTGGCGCCAGCGGTCCCACACCGGCGCACCGAACCGGTCGCCCGTGGTGACCAGGGCCGCGCTCACGGCGGGATCCGCCAGCAGGCTGGCGGCCGCGAGATACAGCGCGGACGTGCCGCCGTTGCACATCTCATGCACACCCGTGGGCAGAGCCGACGACGACAGGCCGAGCTCGTTCGCCAGGTAGTGCGGCGCGGACCACACCTCCAGACCCTGGTGGTAGACCCAGGCGTGCACGAGAACGCCGACTGCCGCGGGATCGCAGCCGGCCCGCTCCAGCACCGCACGCCCCGCCCGCACGGCCATCTCCGGTGCGGACAGCTCGGCGGACACCGGCACGTCGGTGACACCCAGCAGTGCGACCGCCTCGGCCGTCAGCCGCCCGCCGTCCACCTCTTCCTTGATCGACTCTGTGGACTCCGGCAGCCAGGCGCCGACGGAGCGGATGCCGAGACGTCCTGCGAGCTTCATCGCCTGCCGCGCCTAGGCCAGGAAGGCGGGCTTGAACACGTCCTCGGCCCACTGCCGGAAGGTCGTCGCGGTCGTGGCCTCG
>NZ_JALKFU020000897.1 GCF_023242965.2 Frankia sp. AgKG'84/4 | reverse complement strand
ACCTCGCCGCCGGTCGTGGCGCTCGCCGGCCTGCTGGCCCGCGACGCCGCCGCCTACGGCGTCGACCTCGAGCGGGCGCGGGCGGAGGGCACCCGGGGCTGGAACAGTGCGCCGGGCGGCTACCCGGCGAGCCCACGGGCGCTGTCCTACCTGCGGGCAGCCCGCGCCCAGGCATTCTTCGCCGGCGCGCTGGTCGACGCGGCCGACGGGGTCGTGCGCGAGCACGCCGAGCGGGGCGCGGCCTTCCGCCGCCGCCAAGGGCTCATCCTGGACCTGCTCGCCACGGTCGCCACCTCGATCGACCTGGGCAATCCCGAGCAGACTTTCGCCAAGATGGCGGTGGGGGTCACCATCGACGGGATCGACGCCCTGATCAGGTCGCGCTACCGCGACGTGTCGAGCACGGGTGCCCGCCAGGCGCTCGCCGCGCTACGGGAGGCCAGCCGTGGCCTGCCGCAATGGGCCGCCGTTTACGAGACGAGCGCCCGGCTGCTGTGGGCGCGCCGCGACGCCGACCCGTTGCGCCCGGTGTCGGTGATCGAGGTCGACGGGCGACGCCGCGTCTACACCGGGGACCCGCGCACCGACGGCTTCATCACCGGGCCGGCGACGGACTTCCTCGACGCCGCCGGCGGCCCGCGGGCAGTGGGGGCGATGACCCCGGCGCAGCGCGGGGCCTACCTGGCCTGGCTGTCGAGCCCGGCGCTGGTCGCCAACAACGACCGACTGGCGATCCTGGCCGCCCTCGCCGTCGCCGGGGAGATCCGGGTACCGACGGACCGCGCGTTGCGGCCCGTCGGCTGAGCGGTAGCCGTGCGGTGGGCGCCCCGCACGCGCGGGCGG
>NZ_JALKFU020000896.1 GCF_023242965.2 Frankia sp. AgKG'84/4 | reverse complement strand
GCCCAGGCGTCACGGGCGGGGCCGGTCGGCGTCCCCCCGGCCGGGGCTGTCCCCGACTCGGGGAGGGAGGGCGGCGGCACGCTCGGCCCGTCCGCCGGGCGAGCCCACGGGCTGTGCTCCTGACCACTCACCGCCCACCACCGTCCGAGACCGCGAGATCGGTCTGGCGACCGCCCCGAACGGTAGTACCACGCGGCGCAGACGACCGCATGGTCGCCGCGAGGGATCACCGGATCGGGCGACTACCTCCGCCTGGACGCCGCGGGCGACCGCGGGCCGGCCTGCAGGAGGATCGCTCCGACCAGCGCCACGACGCCGGATCCCAGCGTCAGGGTCAGACCGGCCTCGGGGACGATCGCGATCTGGTCCGCGGACACCGCCCGGAACGAGGCGAGCGTCGGCGGCCCGTACATCCGGTCGAACACGGCGACCACGATGATCGCGGCCGACACCAGCCGGGCGGTGAGGAGGTCCGCGCCGCCGGGGCCGAATGGCCGATGGGCGAGCCGGCCCACCGCGATCAGGGCGACCAGCACGGCCAGGACCAGGACCAGCCGACCGTCCCCGACCACGACCCCGCTGAACGTCCTGGTCTCGTCCCGGCTGGTCATGGTGCTCCACGGCAGGGTGCTGCCGATGGCCGCCCCGGCCGCACCGACGATCATCGCCAGTGCCGCCGCCGACCGCACCTGACCCGGCTCGGCGCGCGGCGCGTCTGCCTCGGCCGGGACCGGCCCCGGGCTGCGATGGCCGCCACGCACCGACGCCGCTGGCTCCAGCCGCGGCTGCGGGGGCCGCACGTCGTGCCGCCGGGCCGTCCCACTGCCGTCACGGGTGGCGTCC
>NZ_JALKFU020000895.1 GCF_023242965.2 Frankia sp. AgKG'84/4 | reverse complement strand
CACCCTGCTGGCTCACGCCGTACCCCAGGAAAAGCCCAAGGACAGGCTTTTCCTGAGCCAGAACCTGGCGATATCCACGTCCCGCAGGCGCTCGCCAACTTGTTTACGGTTCCTTTACAGCTCTCCTGGTCCACCCGGCCGATGCCCTGTTAGGCTTTCCTGGAAGCCGCAAGCAATGCCGAACCGAGAAGTGCAGACCTCGCCCGCACGAGCGATACCGTGGGCGATCCGCGGGGAAGGCACTCATGACGTTTGTCGTCACGTCCGCATGCATTGATGTGAAGGACGCCGCGTGTGTGGGCGAGTGTCCCGTTGACTGCATCTACGAGGGCGACCGGAAGCTGTACATCCATCCGGGCGAGTGCATCGACTGCGGGGCGTGCGAGACGGCCTGCCCAGTTGAAGCGATCATGAACGCCAAGCTGGTGCCGGCGGCGGAGATCGAGTTCATCGCGGACGAGGAGCGCTTCTTCCACACGGTTCTACCAGGTCGGAACACACCCGTCGGCGATCCGGGCGGCGCGGGGAGGCTAGGCCCGGTCCGGGCCGACACCCCTTTCGTCGCGGGGTACGGACGCTGACGGCACAGACCGCCGGCGAAGGCTGACGCGGCCACGGCGTCAGCGGGACCGCCGGCTCACGGCCGGTGCCCAGGACCACCCCCGTCCGGGCACCGGCCTTTCAACGCGAAAAAGCCGCCGGCCGGCCGCGATAAAACGCGCCCGCCGGCGGCTTTTCGCCGTGCCGGAATCCCGCCGGTGAGACGAACAGGTCGGCTCCACATTCAGCCGAAACGAAAACCTCGCCGGCACGGAGGCATCGCTGGCACGAAAGCGCCGCCGA
>NZ_JALKFU020000894.1 GCF_023242965.2 Frankia sp. AgKG'84/4 | reverse complement strand
CCACCGGCCCGGGCCGGCGCGGGTGACCCGTCGCCACTTCCGGCTGGCGCCGGCCGACCGCGACGCGCTGAACCAGGCGGCGCACCGCCGGGGCGTCACCCCGGCGATGTCGGTGGCGACCGCGTTCGCCGAGGTGCTCGGCGGCTGGAGCGGCCAGCCGCGGTTCCTGCTCAACGTGCCGCTGTTCGACCGCGAGCAGGTGCACCCCGACATCGACCGGGTCGTCGGCGACTTCACCAGCTCGGTGCTGCTCGACGTCGACCTCACCGACCAGGTGCCGTTCGTCGAACGGGCCCGGCGGGTGCAGACCAGGCTGCACGCCGACGCCGCCCACGCGGCCTTCTCCGGTGTGGAAATCCTGCGTGAGGCCGGTCGCCGCCGCGGCGAGCAGCTGCTGGCGCCGGTGGTGTTCACCAGCGCGCTGGGCCTCGGTGAGCTGTTCGACCCGGCGGTGCGCGACGCCTTCGGTCGACCCGAGTGGATCATCTCGCAGGGCCCGCAGGTGCTACTGGACGCCCAGGTCACCGAGTTGGACGGCGGCCTGCTGGTCAACTGGGACGTCCGCGAGGACAGCTTCGCCCCCGGTGTGGTGGACGCGATGTTCACTGCCTTCGAGGGACTCGTCCGCGCACTGGCCACGCCGGGCTCGGACCTCGCCGGGCCGGATTCGGCGTGGAACCAGCCCGTGGACGGGCTGCTCGACGCCGCGACGCGCGCGGTACGCACCCGGGTCGGCGACGTCGCCGGGCCCACGTCCACTCGGCTGCTGCACGAGGGGTTCTTCGCGCAGGCCGGGCGGCGTCCCGACGCGCCGGCGCTGCTGTGGGGCGGGCCGGGCGGGCCGGGCG
>NZ_JALKFU020000893.1 GCF_023242965.2 Frankia sp. AgKG'84/4 | reverse complement strand
CAGCACGTACAGGACGTCGGACTGCAGCGCGTACTGGACGTTGAGCAGGCCGCGCACCCCCACCGGGCGGCCGACGCCAATGAGGTGGCGCATCGCGAAGCCCAGCGCGCCCAGGCCGCTGCCCGGCGCGTCCGGGCCCAGACCCCACACGGCCGGTCCGTTCGTGCAGGCGGCGGCGATGAGCCACGGGGGCAGGCCGAACGAGCCGAGCACGTCGAGCAGGCTGCGCCGGGCCCAGTCGAGCACGGTGGCGGCGCCGTGCAGCCGGTGGTGGGCCGCGCGGGCGGCGATCGCGGCCGTGGTCGGCCGGGCGCTCTGGACGGCCTGGACCAGTCGGGCGGCGGGCAGGGCGACGTCGAGATAGCGCCGGTAGGCGGCGGCGACCGCGGGGTCCGTTCGGGCCAGGCCGTCGATGGTCCGTTCGGTGCTGCGCCACTGGACGAACGCCGGTTCGTCGCCCCAGCCGATCGCGATGCCCATCGGGTCGACGTCGAGGTAGCGCAGGCCGTAGGCGCCGAGTTCCAGCTCGTCGACGATCCCACTGGCGAGGATCATCGTGTGGTCGCAGTTGCAGATGTTCACCCGGGCGCCGATCGCGTCGACCGTCGACGCGCAGCCGCCGACGGTGTCCCGCGCCTCCACCACGACGACCGACCGGCCCGCACGGGCCAGGTAGGCCGCGCAGGCCAGCCCGTTGTGACCAGCGCCGATGACGATCACGTCGGCGCGTTCCGGCAGATCGCCCCAGCCGTCCCACCCAGGACCGCGCCCCACCCTGGCGGTCCCCACGCCGCCGGCCTCCACGCCGCCGGCCTCCACGCCGCCGGCCTCCACGCCGCCGGGCTCCAC
>NZ_JALKFU020000892.1 GCF_023242965.2 Frankia sp. AgKG'84/4 | reverse complement strand
GCCGCCTCCCGGCCGGTGGGCGCGGGACCGCCCTCGGAGGGCGGTGGCAGCCGCGGCGCGGCCGGCAGCTTCTGGGTGGCTCCCGCGACCTCCGCGTGCGGGGCGTCCGAATACGGGTGGCCTGCTCGGTACGCCGCCGCGTCCCGGGGAGCGTTCCACGGATCCTCCGCGGGGCTGGGCCGCGGCGAGCGCCGGGTGCCGTCCGGCTGGCCCGGCTCCCGGTGCGGGGGACGCTGGTGGGGCCCGCCGTCGGCGGCCGCCGGGCGCCCCGGATCCGGGTACGCGGGGTCCCGGTGGAACGAAGCGGGGTACTGCGCCTGAGACGGATCCGGGTAAGAGGATGCCTGGTGGGCGTCCTCGGGACCTACCGCGCCCGGATACCTGGAGTCCGGGTAGGCGCGGCCCGGGTAGGCCGGGTCGGGGTACGCCGGGCCGCTGCGGGCCGGCCCCGGGTACGGGGCGTTTGGCGGCGACGGATCCCGATAAGAGGGGCCCGGATAGCCGGAATCGGGATATGTCGGATCACGATAGGGATCCGGGCCGCGGGGGGGTGGGCCGCCGACGGGCGGCGGCTCCTCGTCCTCGCCGAGGTGGTCCTCGCCGAGGTGGTCGTCGCCGAGGTAGCCGCCACCGGGGTAGGAGCGTTCGGGGGGCGGGGCCTCGTAGTACGGCTGCTCCTCCCGGCGGCCGCGCCTGGGTGGTCCGCCGCCAGGCCCGGTTCCGCCACGCCGATGCCGCGGACCGCTGTTGCCCTCGGTGGGCGTCACGGGCCACTTCCTCGGTGCCGGCCGCCCGCGCCCGCGGTCCCGTCCCAGGCCGGGGCAGGGGCGTTGACGATGCCGTCGCCGACGA
>NZ_JALKFU020000891.1 GCF_023242965.2 Frankia sp. AgKG'84/4 | reverse complement strand
GGCATCAGGCTCTCCAGCGGCACCGAGGTGATCCCCGCGGGCTTGCTCCCGGCGTGGTTGGAGTGGTGGCGGACCCGGGAACGGCCCGGGGGCGGCGTCGAGAACGGACCGCCAGCGGGTCGGGGTGGCCTGTGCCAGCGTGACGGCGCCGGAGCCGAGCAGGCCGGCGAGGACCGCCGGGTCCCGCGCCGCGTCGCCGTCGACGAGGTGGACGCACCCGCCGACGGTCAGCGGTGCGATCAGCTCCACGGTGCTCGGGTCGAAGGCCAGGGTCGTCGCGGCCAGCACCCGGTCCGCCGAGCTGATGCCCACGGCCTCGACGAACGAGGCGAGGAACGTCGCGAACGACCGGTGGCTGACGATGACGCCCTTGGGGCGTCCGGTCGAGCCCGACGTGTAGATCAGATAGGCCGGGCTGTCGGGATCGACGCCGGCCGGACCGGTCGCGGGGGCCGTCCACGTCCCGGGCTCGTCGACGAGCAGCAAGCCTGCCCCGGAGGGCAGCGGCAGGCCCGGTGCGAGGGCACGGGTGGTGAGGAGCACCTTCGGTGCCGCGTCGGTGAGGAGGTAGGCGATCCGGTCGGCCGGGTAGCCGGTGTCGACCGGCAGGTAGGCGGCGCCGGCGAGGCCGGTGGCGGCGAGCGCGACGACCAGGTCGGCCGTGCGAGGCAGCGCGAGGGCGACGACACTACCCGGACCGGCGCCGTGCCCGGCGAGGACCACCCGCAGCGCCTCGGCCCGCGCCGCCAGCTCCCCGTAGGTGAGGGTCGCCGTGGAGGTGACCAGGGCGACGCGGCCCGGGTCGCGCTCGGCGTGGGCGGACAGGCGCGCGGTCCAGGGTGCGGCGGCGGCCC
>NZ_JALKFU020000890.1 GCF_023242965.2 Frankia sp. AgKG'84/4 | reverse complement strand
CACCGGCACCGGGCCGCCAGGCGGAGCCCGACCAGCAGGCGGAGCCCGACCAGCAGGCGGAGCCCGGCCGCCGGGTCGGCGCCGAGGGTGCCACGCAGGCGCCGTCACCTGGTGCGACGTTTGCGCAAAGGACGCGAACCGATCGACAAGCGCCGTCGCGGACGAGCATGCCGCCCGCTTCGACGGACGATGGCGACGTGGGCGGTGCCCACCCGGTCGACCCGGCCGTGGATCTCGCGCCACCGCCGGTGGCGGAGGCGTCCCCTGTCGTCGGCGCGTCTCGCGGCGCCGGTGCTCCCAGCAAGCACGGTGAGCACAGCAAGCACGGTGAGCACAGCAAGCACGGTGCTCCCAGCAAGCACGGTGAGCACAGCAAGCACGGTGAGCCCGGTGCCCGCGGTAGGCCGGGCGCCGAGCGCGATCCCCAGGGCGGGGTCAGCCGAGTTGTGCCGGAGATGTCACGCGGCGCGCCTCCCGCCGGCCCGAGAACCACTCCGATCCTCGCGGTGCGACGGAGTGCGGCGGCAAGGCCAGACGTCCCACCCTTGCAACGCGCTGCGGCGACGGACGCCGCCGCGCCCGTATCTGGGGCCACGGCATGGCCGGGCATCGGGCGCGACCGATCATCCGTGGTCACGCGTCGCAGCGACCCGGGTCGGGCCGTCACTTCGGGTCGGGCCGTCACTTCGGGTCGGGCCGTCACTTCGGGTCGGGCCGTCGCGTCCGGACCGGCCCGGATCTGGCCGGCGCCGGCGCCGCCTGGGGTCTCGACCGCCACACGTCCGGTCGACGGCACAAGGGTCGGTGCCGCGCAGCAGGGCGCCCGCACGGTGCGGCAACCTGAGTCGCCGCGGGC
>NZ_JALKFU020000889.1 GCF_023242965.2 Frankia sp. AgKG'84/4 | reverse complement strand
GTCTGGCCGGCGGCCGCGGCCGCGCGCCGGCCGCTGTCGGCGTTGCCGGTCAGGGCGTTCTCGACCAGCCGGCTGACCGCGGCCATGCCGGCCGCGTTCGGGTGATAGTGCACACCGCTGGTGTGGGAGCCCTCCACCCAGCGGGTGTCCGCGGCGGCGCACACGTCCCGCCCGGCGCTCGCGGCGTAGGCGTCGACCAGCGGGATGCCTCGCTCCGTCGCGACCTGGCGCAGGGTCCGCTCGAGTGTGCTGCCCATCTCGGCGAGCGTGCGGGTGTCAGCGGTGCTGATGACGTTGTCCGGGCAGGTGACCGGCGGGTCTGGGAAGATCCGCGGGTAGGTGACCAGGTAGACCAGCACGCCGGGCGCCGCGGTGTCGATGGCCGCCAGTAGCTGGGTGAGGTTGCTCCGCAGCTTCACCACCGCCGCGGCGAACACCTCCGGGGTGGGCAGCAGCGCGGCGCAGGACCGGCCCGCGGCCGTCGCGGCCGCGCACCGCGCCGTGGCCGGGGAGTAACCCGTGTCGTTGCCGCCCACCGTGATGGTCACCAGCCGGGTGTCGGGGGTGACGGCGTCGAGCTGCGGCGGATGCCCCCGCTGCGGGATCGAGAGCAGGTTCGCGGTCGTGGCACCGCTGCAGGTCACGTCCGCGAGCGCGAGCCCGAGCCGCTGCGCCACCAGGTGCGGGTAGTTACGCGCCGAACGGAAGCAGCCAGCCCCGATGTCGCGGCCGATGCCCGGTCCGGCGACGAACGAACTGCCCATCGCCACGTACCGACCGGCCGGGGTTCGCGGCGGCGAAGTGGTAGTGCGACCCGACCTGGACGGGCCGGTCACCGGTGTTGCGCACCACCAGGGTC
>NZ_JALKFU020000888.1 GCF_023242965.2 Frankia sp. AgKG'84/4 | reverse complement strand
ATCAAGATTTTGTTATCAAGCAACTGCAGGAGCATTACTCCGGCGGTATTCTCGTCATTCACAAGAACCAATGGCCGCTCATTTCTAAACTCTGGATCACCGATCTCTCCCCCATCACGACCATGCTTCGGCCGTTCTATGACTGTAAGGGTCCTAAACCTCGCGATCCGGCTTCCATGTTCCGATCGGTTCTGGTAAACCTATTGGTCCGACCCGAACTCAGCATCACTGAATGGGTAGAGGAAATGCATACGGTTCCTCTTTACGCCATCATCAGTGGCTTTGAACCCGGTAACCTTCCCGGTGTCGGCACGTTCTACGATTTCTTTCCCCGCCTCTGGGGTTCTGAAAATAAGAATGCGACACGGAAGAAAAAGAGCAAGAAGTACCGTAAACGCAAGCCCCAAAAGGGCAAGAAGGGTGAAAAAGCGCCGATCAACAAACCCGGAAGAATAGAGCGATTGGTCCAATGGATTCTTCCCCGGCTGGACCAGAAAAAGGAGTTGCCTTCCGATCGACTGTTTACTTTCTTTCAGTCCCAGTTTCTGACCGTCTCAGCGAAGATGGGTCTGTTGGGTGAAATGGATAAGCTGAATGCCGCTGGTGATGGCACACCGATAGAGACGTCCGCCCGTCACCGGAGCCAAGCGACTTGTGATTGTCGTGCCCAAGGCCTTGCGAATTGCAAACATCCTCGCATCTACTCCCAACCAGACTGCGACTCCGGTTGGGACAGTTCAAGGGAGAAGTATTTCAACGGGTATCACCTGTACATGATCAACGCAAGCGACAGCCCTAATGACTTACCTCTGTACCCGCGTCTGAATCCGGCATCGACCCATGACTCGGTTAGCTTTGTTC
>NZ_JALKFU020000113.1 GCF_023242965.2 Frankia sp. AgKG'84/4 | reverse complement strand
CGATCCCCCCGACCGCCGAGGATCCGCCGACCGTCGCCGAGCGGCAGCCCGGCGACGCGGGCCACCCGGGTCGCCGACGCCGACGGTCCGCGCTGCTGTGGACGCCGGTGCTGCTGGTGCTGATCGCCGGGCTGCTGGCCGCCGGCGCCGCGCTGCACGACCTGAGCGCCGGCTCTCCGGGGGAGAACTCGGTCGATGTCGGCTTCGCCCGGGACATGTCCGAGCACCACGCGCAGGCCGTCCAGATGGCGATGATCGAATTCGACCGGGGTGCCGACCCGACGTCGCGCAGCGTCGCCCAGGACATCGCACTCACCCAGCAGCGGGAGATCGGCGTCATGTCGGCCTGGTTGTCCGACTGGGGCCGGACACAGACGGCCAGCGGCGCGCCGATGCGCTGGATGGGCGGCACCGGGGACGCCAACCACGACATGGCGGGCATGGACATGGGCGGCGCCGCCGCCACCGCCGCCCCGTCGACGTCGCCCGACGACACGGCCCGGATGCCGGGCATGGCGACGCCCGCGCAGCTGCGCCGGCTCGCGTCGAGCAACGCGCACGACCTCGACGTGCAGTTTCTCACCCTGATGATCAACCACCATCGCGGCGGTCTGGCGATGGCGCAGTACGCCGCCGAGCACGGCGAGCAGGACCGCACCCGCGACCTGGCCAGGGCCATGGTGCTCAACCAGTCGATCGAGATCGAGCAGATGCAGCAGGATCTCGTCCGACTCGGAGCCCCGCGCGTCTGAAGGCCCCGTCCGGAACCGGCGAACCGCGACCTGCGCCGCCGACGGTGGGCCGTACTCTGTCCGTACCGTCGACGAATAGCACTTTGTACGTATAAGCCGAATTTCCGGATCCGCCCGCTGGCCGCGGCCGACTGCCGCGCCGCGCGCCACCGTCGTCGCCGATCCTCGAGGGCCACCCATGACTGAGCTTTCCCAGCGCCCGCCGGCCACCGCGGCGGCCGACAGGCGCAGCCCGACCGCCCGCAGGCGGCCGGTCATCGCGCTGTCGGGGCGCTGGCCCGGCGTGCGCCACGTGCGCGTGGAGCTGCTCGCCGGGCTGGTCACTGCGCTGGCCCTGATCCCGGAGACCATCTCGTTCTCGGTGGTGGCCGGGGTCGACCCGCGGGTAGGCCTGTTCGCGTCGTTCACCATCTCAGTGGTCATCGCCTTCACCGGCGGGCGCCCGGCGATGATCTCGGCGGCGGCCGGGTCGATGGCGCTGGTGGCCGCCCCGCTGGTGCGCGCGCACGGGCTGAACTACCTGCTGGCGACGACCATCGGCGTCGGACTGCTGATGTTCGTGCTCGGGCAGGTCGGGGTGGCGCGGCTCATGCGTTTCATCCCCCGCACCGTGATGATCGGCTTCGTCAACGCGCTGGCCATCCTGATCTTCACGGCGCAGCTCCCGCACGTCGTCGGCAGGTCGTGGAAGGTCTACGTGCTGGTGGCCGCGGGACTCGTGATCCTGCTCACCCTGCCCCGGCTGACGAAGGCGGTCCCGGCGCCGCTGGTCGCCGTGGCCCTGCTGACCTTCGTCACGGTCGGCTTCCACATCTCCGTGCCGACAGTCGGCGACGAGGGCCGGCTGCCGTCCTCCCTGCCCCGCCCCGGCCTGCCCGATGTTCCGATGAACTGGGAGACCCTGCGGATCATCGGGCCGTACGTGCTGGCACTGACCGCCGTGGGCCTGTTGGAGACGCTGCTGACGGCCCAGATCGTCGACCGGATGACCGACACGACGCACAACCCGAACCGCGAATCCTGGGGCCTGGGCATCGCCAACGTCGTGAACGGGTTCTTCGGCGGGATGGGCGGCTGCGCGATGATCGGCCAGACCATCGTCAACGTGAACTCCGGCGGCCGCGGGCGGCTCTCGACGTTCGCCGCCGGCGGGTTCCTGCTGCTGCTCGTCGTGCCACTGCGCGAGGTCGTCTGCAACATCCCGATGTCGGCGCTGGCCGCGGTGATGATGCTGGTGGCGGTGATGACCTTCGAATGGCGCAGCGTCGCGCCGTCGACCCTGCGCCGGATGCCGCGCGGCGAGACGCTGGTGATGGTCGCGACGGTGGCCGTGGTCGTGCCGACCCACAACCTTGCCTACGGGGTGCTGGTCGGCGTCGTGCTGGCCGCCCTGCTGTTCACCCGCCGGGTCGCGCACGTGGCGCTGGTGACGAGCGTGCTCGACCCGGAGGGCGGCGAGCGGATCTACGCGGTCCACGGCACGCTGTTCTTCGCGTCGACGAACGACCTGGTCAACGCGTTCGACTACGCCCATGACCCGACCCGCGTGGTCATCGACCTCTCGGAGGCGGACGTGCTGGACTCCGCCGCCGTGGCCGCGCTGGACGACGTCCGGACGAAGTACGGCGCGCGCGGGACCGAAGTGATCCTCCTCGGCCTGAACACACGCAGCGCGGATCTTCTCCGCAAATTATCCACGGCACCAGGACTCAAGGTCGATTAACTCCCAACACAGCCCCACCGTGAATACACTCCGCCATCAGACACTCACGATGGGGATGGTGGCAACATGGGCGAGAAGGGGCTGGCCGGGGGGCTGATGGACTATGCCCGACGCCAGCCGGCCGTGGTCATCATCGTCATGGTGCTGGTCGGGCTGTACGCGTCGAAGGCCGGTTCGGCCGCCTCGACCAGGGCCATCGCCGTCGCCGACGTCGACTTTCCGGCTCCGTCGCTGCTCACCCACGACCGCACCACCTACGTCGTCGGCGTCGATCCACGCGCACCCACCAGGATCGGCCTGCTCTCCAGTCGGGATCGCCGCTCCTGGACCGTCCAGCCCGACGCCCTGGCCGCGCCACCCCCGTGGGCCGAGCCCGGCGGCGGGCTCGGCCCCGCCGCCATCGGCGCGTTCGGCGACTCCTTCGTCCTCTACTACACGGCGCAGGTGCGCGGCCTGGGCCTGCGCTGCGTGTCCGCGGCGACGACGAAGGACCTCGAGGAACCGTTCGTCGACACCTCACTGGCCCCGTTTGTCTGCCAGACCGGCGACGGCGGCAGCACCAGCCCGAGCCCGTTCGTGGACGCCGCCGGCCGGCACTACCTGGCGTGGAGCAGCCCCGGTCGGCCCGGTGGCCCCGGCCCGGCGCTCTGGGCCCAACGGCTGCGCTCGGACGGCCTGGTGCTCACCGGCGAACCGGCCGTGCTGCTGCGACCAGGCCGGGACTGGCAGCAGAAGCGGGTCGCCGGCCCGTCAATGATCACCGACGACGGCAACTACCACCTGATCTACTCGGCCGCCCCGGACCTCAACGGCCGCCAGGTCGTCGGCGACGCGATGTGCGTGAGCCCGCTCGGGCCGTGCACGGCGGCGGACAAGCCGATCCTGACCGGCGGCAAGGTCGGTTTCGGCCCCGGCGGCGCGCATGCCTTCACCGACGCCCGCGACCGCTGGTGGCTGGGCCTGCACAGCTGGGACGCCGCGCCCGGCGGCGCCTACCAGCCGGCCGGCCGGTTCGTCGTGGCACCGCTGAAGCTGCACGACGACCACGTGTCGGTCCAGGTGAAGTCACTCACGCAGGGCCAGGTCCGACCGCCAGAGCACAGCAGACACAACAAAGACAACGGCGACAGTGACAGTGACGCGGACGGCGGGAGCGGCAACGACGGCGGCGAATGAGATGGGTGCCGGTCCGGTTCTCTGGGCACCGTCAGTGAGACAACCACCCGATCGGGCAGCAACCAGCAGGAACGGGCTTCGGGGTCGCAGAGGCCACGGAGGGCCGCCGGCGAAGGGGACCACCACCGATGACCACCTCCCTCGATCCGAGCGGACCCGTCGAGACCCGCCCGCGGCGGCGACGCCGGCCGCGCCTGCTGGTGATCCTGCTCGGCGCCGTCGTCGCGCTCGCGGTGCTGGTGGTGGGCGGCACCGCGGTCTACCTCAACCTGATCAAATCGGACGCGCCGGAGGAGTTCGCGCTCGCGCAGCCGAGCGGCACCGAGACGATCGCGCCGACCGGTTCGCTGTCGGGCGGGTGGCGTCTCGCCAGCGGCTCGGAGGTCGGCTACCGCGTCAAGGAGACGCTCTTCGGCCAGGACACCACGGCGGCCGGCCGCACCGCCGACGTCACTGGCTCGCTGACCATCGACGGCACGGTCGCCTCGGCGGGGTCGTTCACGGCGCGGATGGACACCGTCGCCAGCGACGAGAGCCGCCGGGACGCCCAGTTCCGCGGGCGGATCATGGACACCAGGACGTTCCCGACCGCGACGTTCACCCTCGCCGAACCGGTCGCCATCGGCTCCGTCCCCACCGACTCGAAGACCACCCGCGCGGCCACCGCGAAGGGCGACCTCACCCTGCACGGCACGACCAGACGCGTCACGATGACGCTGCAGTCCCGCTGGGACGGCATGTCGATCCGCACCGTCGGCCAGCTCCCGATCGTCTTCGCCGACTACGACATCCCGAACCCGAGCTTCCCCGGCATCTCCACCGAGGACCACGGGATCATGGAGGTCTCGCTCGTGTTCGCCCGGACGTCCACCGCCGCCGCGACCCCGACCGCGACCCCGACGCTGACCCCGACCGCGACCGCGACCACGACCACGAGCTCGACGCTGACGTTGACCGCCACGCCCACCCCGTGATCGCGGTGTGGGCGTGGCGGCCGGCGGGCTCAACCGGCGGTGGCCGCCGGCTCGGCCTTGGCTGACGCGGCCGGCTCGGCCTCGGCGGACTCGGCGATCGGTTCCGTCGGGGCGTCGTCGGTCGTGCGCGGCGTCTGGGCCGGGACGCCATGTTCACGCTCCAGCGCGATCTCCTCGGCGTCCGGCACCCGCGGCTCGGGCCGGGTCAGCGCCCAGATTCCGCAGATCACCGCGAGGAACAGATAGCCGAGCGCGACCTGCCCTCCCCCGGCGTCCCACTCGACCTTCTCGGCGTGGATCAGGCCGATGAAGGCCAGCCCCGAACCGGCGGCCGCCGCGATCGTCGCCGAGATGAATCTCTTGTCGATGATGAACGCGACGATCGAGCCGAGGACGAGCCCGGCCAGCACCGCGCCGTCCCCCAGCACGTGCAGGCCGTGCAGCAGCACGCTGTTGCCCTCGAGGTCCGCATCGGTGACGTTCAGGGTGACCGGCGGGTTCATCTTCGACGCGACCCCGACAGCGGTGGTCACCGTGTTGTCGATCTGGGTGGCCGCCCAGGAGGCGATGTTCGGGATGATCGCGGCCACCACCGCGGCACCATGCGCCTTCGGCGAGACCTGGAACGCCTGGGCGCCGATGAGCAGACCGATGTAGAGCAGGATCGGCACGATCGCCGGCAGCGGCAGCACCGCGTTGAGCAGGCCGAACATGCTCAGGAAGCAGAGCAGCGCGATGACGACGCCGGTCGCCAGCGAGTAACCGGTGCGCCCCCCGGCGGACTTCCACCCCGGGTGCCCGATGTAGACGGCGGGCGGGAACGGTGAGCCGAGCACCGAGCCGATGATCGCGCCGAAGCCGTCGGCGAGCAGGATCGGCCGCAGGTTGAAGTTGTCCCCCGCCGACGCGGCGCTCTCCACGTTCGTCATGCCCTCGGTGAAGTTGTAGACGCCGAGCGGGATGGCGGTGGCCAGGAGCGGGGAGATGTTCGACAGGCCCTCGCCGAGCTGGTGGAAGTGCAGGGTCGGCAGCGAGATCGCGATGTCCTTCGCGGCCTCGGTGACGTCCGGGGTGTTCATGAACCCGCCGATCCAGCCGATGGCGGTGCCGACCGCCAGCGCGACGGCGCCGATCGGCAGGTTGAACGGCAGCTTCAGATCGGTCATCAGGCCAACGAGCAGCAGGCCGAAGACCGGCAGGGCGATCCAGGCGGCGTCCCACATCTGCGCCGCCGGGCGCATCGAGATGAACGCGATCGAGATGCCCGCCAGCGTTCCGAGCATCGCGGCGCGCGGGGCGTACTTGCGGATCGTCGGCCCGACGAACGCGCCGATCACGACGATGATGCCGATGATGAACGCCCAGGCGAGGCCGGCTTCCCAGGCCTTCACCGGGTTCTTCGTCTTCAGGTAGATCGGCAGCATGATGACGAAGACGACGATGAACATGTGCGGCACGCTGGGCCCGTACGGCATCGCCGTGACGTCGTCACGGCCCTCCTTCGCCGCGAGGCGCCGCCCCAGGTAGGCGTAGAACAGGTTGCCGATCAGCATCGCGATCCCAAGCGCGGGCAGGATCGCGCCGAACACGTCCTTCTTCGGGATGTTGACGACGAACAGGCACAGCGACGTCAGCACGATCACGTTGACCAGGACGTTGACGCCCAGGCCGAAGAAGGCGTTGGTGTCGCCCTTCGTCCAGTAGGGCAGTGCCGGCGCGGACGACGCCGGCCGATTCCCAAGCTTGATCATGACGGGAGCGGTCCTTCTCAGGAGGCCGTGGCGGCGGCGGTGGACAGCGGGGCGAGCGCGGTGAGGAACTCGGTGGACGGGGCGACCCAGCCGAAGATCCCGCCCTGCGCGGCGACCATCTCCAGCGCGACCCGCTGGAAGTCGGGGAAGTAGGAGCCGACGCAGTCGCTGAGCACCAGGCACTCGTAGCCGCGGTCGTTGGCCTCGCGGACGGTCGTGTGTACGCAGACCTCGGTCGTCACACCGGTGACGATCAGGCTCGTGATGCCCTTCTCGGCGAGCACGTCACCGAAGGCGGTGGCGTAGAAGGCACCCTTGCCGGGCTTGTCGATGACGGTCTCGCCCTCGACCGGCGCGAGCTCGTCGATGATGTCCTGGCCGTACTCGCCGCGGATGAGGATGCGGCCCTTGGGACCGGGGTCGCCGATCTTCAGGGTGGCGTTGCCGCGGTGCAGCTTCGCCGGCGGCAGGTCGGACAGGTCGGGCAGGTGGCCCTCGCGGGTGTGGATGACGGTGAGGCCGGCGGCGCGGGCGGCGGCGAGCACCGCGCGCAGCGGTTCGATCGTGCCGCGCAACTGGGTCACGTCGTTGCCGAGGCTCTCGCCGAAGCCGCCCGGTTCGAGGAAGTCCCGTTGCATGTCGATGAGGACGAGTGCGGTGCTCGCGGGGTCGAAGGTGAAGTCGTAGGGTCGGGCGCCCACCGTCAGGGGCTCGATAGGGGCCGGATCGGTGGGGATCGGATCGAATTCGCTCATGCCAGCTCTCGCCATCCCGGGTCCGCAGTGTCGCCACCCGCCCGCGTGTGGGCGGGTGGGTCCGAGGGAGCTCGGCACGTACGAACCGGTGGTCCGGTGCCTGTCCCGTCCTGTCTGCTGACGAGAGTCGGGGGATGGCGTTTCAGCCCACCGCCCGCCACGTAACACGCCGATAAACTCTGTATCCAACTCAGTACCCGGGCCCGTATACAGAGAGACGGGCCTGCTACCTGCACGTTTTGCGTTATTTGCGCAGTTGGTCGCCAGGTTCAGCCGTGGCGTAGGCCACTGGGACCCGCTCTGCGCGCCGAGCCAGGTCGATATTGCTCAGCGACGCTCCGTCCACCACGGCCGTCGCCCACGCGTCGGCCCACGGGCGCGCCAACGAAGGTGCGCCGACGAAAGGTGCGCACTGTTGACGCAGACACGGCTGACGCAGACACGGCTGACGCAGACACGGCCCGCGCCGGCGTCGGACGAGCTCGCGGCGGTCCCCGAGGCGCAACGCCCGGTCAACGCCACCCCGGGCACCTTCACGCTCGACGACCTGCTCACGGTGCTCGATCTGCACGGCGACGTCCCGCCGGTGCGGGGCCGGACGCTGCTCAGCGCGCACGGCGGCGTCCTCGGTTCGCAGCAGGTGGGACAGCAGATCGTCCTCGCCGAGCGGTTGACACCCGGCAAGTCGGTGCATTCGGTGAGCACGGTCTTCGCCCGGCCCGGGGACTCCCGCCAACCGGTCTGGATCGATGTGGAGCGCCTCGCCCACGGCAGCTCGATCGACACCTTGGCGTTGTCGTTCCGCCAGGATTCGCACCTGTTGTCCCGCGCGAACCTGATGCTGCGCGCCCCCGAGGCGCATCTCGTCGACCGGCGGACGTCGATCCCGATGCCTCCCGGACCGGAGACGGGCGAGGCGCGGGACAACACCTGGATGATGCCCTGGGAGATCCGTCAGCTTCCGCGGGTGGGGGCGGCCCAGCAGGATCGGTGGGCGCGTATCAGCGGCGCCGGGGACGACCCGTCGATCTGGCGCGCGCTCCTCGCGCATTCCTGCGAGCTCTATCCGGTGCCCGACATCGCGACCGCCGAGGGCCTCATGGACCCGGACGGGGCGGCCACAGCCGCGTTCGCCAGCGCGGTGCTCTCCCTTTCAGTGACCTTCCTCGATGACCTCGACGTGCGGGACTGGCACCTGTTCCGCGTCCACGCCCTGCACGCGGGCCACGGGCGGACCGCGAGCCGCGTCGAGATCTTCACCGCCGACGGCGAACTCCGCGCCCAGGCCGAGACCATCGGCCTGCTGCGCGCCGTCCGGACACGTACCTGACCGGCATCCCGCTCGGCTGACCGCACGCCGCGATCGGGCGGACGGAAGTGGTGGCCGCGGCGGGAGGACGGACGGCGCAGGGCCGGGGCCGGTGCTTGATCACGCCGACCCCGGCAGTGCGCCGTGGAAACCGCCCCGCGGGGCCCGCAATCAGGACTCGGCGCCCCCGGCGGCCTGCGCGACGACGCCTGCGTTCACCGGAACGTCGGCGTCGGCGACCGCGAGCGGCTCGCCCTCCGACGCCGCTGCCGGCACCGGGACGACCGGTCCGCGGCGACGCGGCAGCAGCAGCGCGAGCGGCACGCCGACCACGAACACGCAGGCCGCCAGCAGCAAGCCGAAGGAGTACCCGGAGGTGAGCGCGTCGGGCACGGCGGCGCCGTGGCTGGTCTCATGCGCGGTCCGGTTCGCGGCGAGGGTGGTGACGACGGCGAGACCGACGGCCGCGCCGATCTGCCGGCCGGTGTTGATCAGCCCGGAGGCGAGACCGGCCATATGCAGGGGCACGCCCGCGGTCGCGGCCGAGACCATCGCGACCATCACGGTGCCGACGCCGAACGACATCAGCGAGATGGGCCCGAACACCTCCGCCCAGTAGGAACCACCCGCGGAGATGCCCGTCATCCAGAACTGGCCCGCCGCGCCGAGGACGACACCGGTCAGGATGATCGGACGCGGCCCCAGCCGCCCGATGACCCGCGTCACGGTCTGCGACGCGATGATGATCGCCACCGGCATGGGGAGGATCGCGACCCCGGCCCGCAGCGGGCTGAAGCCCTGGACCCGCTGCAGATACAGCGTCAGGAAGAACAGCACGGCGAACATGCCGGCACCCAGCACCGCCGCGATGCAGTTCGCCACCGCGATGCCCGGGTAGCGGAAGATGCCGAGCGGCACCAGCGGGTTGTCGCTCGTCGCCTCGATCACCAGGAACGCGGTGAGCAGCGCGACTCCGCCGGCCAGCATGCCGATCGTGCTCGCCGACGTCCACGAGTCGCTCTCGGTGCGCACGATCGCGTAGACCAGCAGCACCAGCCCGCCCGTCACCGTCAGGGTGCCCGGCACGTCGAGGTCACGAAGGCGGTTGACCCGGCCGCGCGACTCCACCAGCACCGCCCGCGCGGCGACGATCAGCAGCGCGCCGATCGGCACGTTCACGAACAGCACCCAGCGCCAGTTGGCGACGTCCGTCAGCACGCCGCCGAGGACCGTGCCGAACGCACCGCCGCTGGCCGCCGTCGCGCCCCAGGCGCCGACCGCCCGGGTCCGCTCCCGCCCCTCGGCGAAGGAGGTCATCAGCAGGCTCAGGGTGGCCGGCGCCAGCACGGCACCGCCGAGGCCCTGCACCGCCCGCGCGATGATGAGCTGCGTCTCGTTCTGGGCTAGGCCACCGCCGAGGCTGGCCAGTGTGAAGAGCGCCAGGCCGAAGACGAACACCCGCCGCCGGCCGAACAGGTCCGCCGCGCGCCCACCGAACAGCAGCAGGCCGGCGAAGGCCAGGGTGTACGCGTTGACCACCCACTGCAGCCCGCCGGCTGACATACCGAGGTCGTCCTGCATCGACGGCAGGGCGATGTTCACGATGGAGACGTCGAGCACCACCATGAACTGGGCCAGGCAGCACACCGCCAGGACCGCCCAGCTCGCCCGCGACCGGCCGGGCGCCCCACTCTTGGAACCTGTCATCGTCTCCGAACTCGCCGTCGCCTCTGAACTCATCGCCAAGGTCCTCCCACCTCCACTCGTCGTCGTACGCCGTACGACGACGAGGACCACCCTACGCCGTACGATGTACGAACGGCAACACGGCGTGCGACGGCCGCACGCTCCCGGAGGTGACCAGAAGATGGCTGCGCCAGCAGATCCCGCTGTCGAGCCAGGTCGGAGCGGTCACGCGGCGCTGGCTCCCGCGGCGACCGGCCGGCCGAGGCTGCATCCCGAGCTGCTGGCCCGGGCCGCCATCGGCATCGCGGACGTCGACGGCCTCGCGGCTGTGTCCATGCGACGACTGGCCACCACCGTCGGCGTCGGCACGATGACGCTCTATTACCACGTCCGCGACAAGGACGAGCTGCTCGATCTGATGTGGGACGAGTTCATGGGTGAACACCTGCTCGCCGAGATCCCGGCGGACTGGCGCACCGCGCTCACCGCGATCGCCCAGCGGACCCGGGAGTCCTACCAGCGCCACCCGTGGGCGCTGCGCGTCGTCGCCCGTCCCGCACGTGGCCCCAACAAGATGCGCCACATCGAGCAGTACCTCACCGTCGTCTCGAGGATCACCGATGATCTGGACGAGCAGCTACGCATCCTGCACTCCGTGAGCGACCTCGTGGTCGGCTGCACCCTGCGGGAGCTCGGCGTGAACGCCTTCGCCCCGCCTGCCGGCAGTCCGGCCGACGTCGACGACGCCCCGGCCGCGCTGCTCCAGCCGATGCCGGACTTCGGCGAGCTCACCCGCGCGGAGGATCTCCCGCGGCTGCGCAGCCTGTGGACGAACGGATGCCTACGGCGCCCGACCCGCTTCGAACAGGCACTGGGTTGGCTGCTCGACGGCATTGAGGCGGCGCATCCCGAAGCCGTGCAGCTCAGCGCCGGCAAGGGCGGCGGGGAAGGCCGCGCTGTGGCGACCACGACCGGGACTGTCCCGAAGAAGGGGGCTTAGCGGCCTTCACGGATGCGACCTGAGTAGCTACCGTCGGAGAAGCCAGTCGCCACCGACGATCCGCGATCGCACCCGGGGCAGCCCTCATGACTGTTCGACTACCGCGCCACGTCGCGCCGCTCGCCCCTGGCGAACCGGACGCGCTCGGGCCCTACCAGCTCCTCGGCCGCATCGACGCGGGCATCACCGGCGTCGTTCACCTCGGCCGGGCTCCCGGCGGCGCGCAGGTCGCGATCCGATCGCTGCATCCGGGTGACTCGCCGCGCGCCGACATGCGGGCCCGCTTCGCCGCGGGGGTCGACCGGGCGCGCGCGCTGGCCGGGCCGCACACCTGTGGTGTGCTCGACGCCGCGCCGGAGGCCGCCCGGCCCTACGTGGTCAGCGAGTTCGTCGGCGGCCCGACGCTGGCGCGAGAGCTGGCCGAACGAGGCCCACTGTCCGTCGACGAGATCGACCGGCTCGCCCGGACCCTGCTGATGACGATCGAGGCGGCCCACCACACCATCGGTGTGCTGGGTGACCTGACGGCCACCGACATCGTCCTGTCCGTCGTCGGCCCCCGGCTCGTCGACCTGGGGATCGCCGCGGCGCTGCGGCCGCTGCTAGTGACGACCGCCGCCCGCGGGGGCGCACCGGCCGGGGCCGGCTACGTGCCCGGCTACGGCTACGGGCCCGCCGCCAGCGGGTGGGATGGTCCCGCGGCAGACATCGTCGCCTCGGCCGGGATCGTCGACCTGGGCG
>NZ_JALKFU020000887.1 GCF_023242965.2 Frankia sp. AgKG'84/4 | reverse complement strand
GCGCCGAGTCGGCCCGGGCGCGGTGCAGGATCCGGCCCGGCGGCCGCTCGGCGCCGAGCAGCCAGTACCCGCGGTCCTCGCGCAGTCCCACCCGCGGCGGCGCCTCACAGGCCCCGTCGACCCGATGGGCATCAAAACCGCTGGTTGCCCCGGCGAACGTCGCGTGACACGTCGGGCAGTGCGCCGCGGTCAGCGCCGTCCAACAGGCATCACAGCCGCCGCAGCTGAGCAGGAGGGGACGCTCGTACTCGCTGTCCCGTCCAGGCATGAATCCGCCCTTCCCCCGATTCGAGATTCCCCGTCGACCGGGATTGTCACCGCTTCACGTTTCGAACGCGGGCATTTCCGCTTTCCGGCCCTGTGCCGCGTCGCGGCCGGTGGGCAAACCCGGGACCGACCCCGGCGTCCCGGTCCCCCGCGGCGCCCTGCCCGCGGCCCTACCCGTTCCGGGCAGGGCCGGTCTCCCGCCTCCTCGTCGTTCCCGACGCCCCGAACCAGGCGCCCACCAAGCAAGATAATCAACGCCGTTGACAGCATGTCGGCGTACATCGATCAAGAAGTAGAAGGGCAAACTACACCACCCGAAGCGAGAACCTTTGTTGATCATCGGAGGCTCGGTCCGGGTGCCCGTCGTGCACCGGGCGTGGGGGAGTGGCCCGCCCGGCGGTTCCGGGCGCGGACGGTGGGTGAAACTGTCGGACCCGACAAGGAGAATGACCGTATGGACTCGGCGACGCTGGGCCGGTCGCCGACGGCGACCGGTGATCCGCTGGCCCCGTTGTGGGCCGCGCGGCGGCCCGGGCGGGAGCCGCTGGCCCTGCTGTCGGTGCCGGGCGTCGGTGTCGCGCTGGCCTGGCCGCAGGCC
>NZ_JALKFU020000886.1 GCF_023242965.2 Frankia sp. AgKG'84/4 | reverse complement strand
GCGTGGCGGATCGCGGCGGCCACCGCGGGGGCCTGCGCCGGAGGCACGACCGATAGCACCACGTCCGCGGCGCCGACCGCGTCCGCGAGCGAATCGACCAGTTCCAGGCCACGCGCGAGGGCCCGGGTCCGCTGCGAGCGCCCGGCCACGCAGGCCAGCACCCGGGTACCGCCTTCGGCGTATCCCCGGCCGAGGGCCGCCCCCATCGCACCGGGACTGACAATCGCCATCGTCGCCACGAGCGTCCCACTTTCCGAGAATCCTGCCGGCCCGTGACCGTATCGCGGTGTGCGTCGGCGGGGAGGTCCGAGAGCCGGTATCCCCGCGCGGGGAAACCCGACGGGACGACCAGGCGCGGGTTCGGAAAGGACAGGCGTCCGGATGCTGCCTCGACGCCCGCCTGGTGATAAAACGCGAAGGTACTTATGCCGGGCCCACGGATGCCGGCCGGCGCCGCGTACGAGCGGGCGTTCCCGCCAGGGATAGCCCGCCGCATGGGAACCACGGGGGTTCGGACGCCGGGGACGTACCTCTCGGGAGCCGGGCCGGGATGACCTACGGGGGCCACGGTCGCGAGGCCGGGTTAACCCGGCTGGGGGAAGTGTGGCGTTCACCGGTTTCGGTTGAGCGAATCATCGGAATTCGTTGTCCGTAGATGCTGTGCTGGAGGGGAACCGGATATGCGGAGGGCGGTGCGACGCGGATGATCAGTGGTCAGGCCCATGTGCGCGTCATCTACCCAGGCGGTCGTTCGCTGCAGCGACCGACCTGGCCGGCAGGTATTCCGTGGACGGGGGCGGCGCTGCCCGGCCATGCGGCGGCGGGGCCGCGATCGAAGGGGCTGCGCTCAGCCGGGCGGCGGTCGGC
>NZ_JALKFU020000885.1 GCF_023242965.2 Frankia sp. AgKG'84/4 | reverse complement strand
GCGGCTGGCCGGGCGCACCCCAGCGGGTCGGCGCGGCCAGCAGCGGGTTGCTGGTGACCACCGGCACGGGCCGGGTGAGGGCCGCGACGGGGTCGACGATCCCGAAGCCGAACTCGACGTCACGCCCCCGCGGGCCGGCGTCCCGGGCGGTGGCGAGGAGCCGTTCGATGACGTTGGGCGCGTCCAGTTCGGGTCGGGCCGATCGGATGAGCGCGACCACGCCGGCGACGATCGCCGCCGAGTTGGAGGTGCCGGAACCGGTGTCCAGGCCGTCCGGCGAGACCCTGGTCGGCACCGGCGCGCGGATGCCGGGCGCGGGCGCGGCGATGACGGCCTGGGCGCCCTGGACGGAGCCGCGCCAGAACCCGCCCTGGGCCGTCGACCCGGTGACGGCCACGACGCCCGGGATGTTCGCCGGCGAGTTGATGTCGGTGTCGCCGGTGTCGGTGTTGCCGGCCGAGGCGACGACCACGACGTCGTGGGCGAGGGCGAAGGCGACGGCTTTCCGCTCGTCCGCGGTGGCGTCGCCGGCGGAGCCGAGGGACAGGCTGATGACGCCCGCGCCGAGGTCGATGGCGCGGTGGATGGCTACGGCGACCTCCGCGGAGTCGGCCTCGACGCCGGTCGAGATCGGCAGGATCCGCGCCGCCGGCGCGATGCCCCGGACCTCGGGGGCACCGTCGGCCGCGCGTCCCGCGATGAGGCCCGCCATCGCCGTGCCGTGGCCATCGGGATCGTCGTCGCGCCAGCCGTCGGTGGCGGCGTCCGGCCCCACCCCTGCGCCGCGGACGAGCTGGCCGCGCAGGTGTGGGGTGGTCGAATCGACCCCGCGGTCGATGACGGCGACGACGGCGCCCGCGCCCTGGCTG
>NZ_JALKFU020000884.1 GCF_023242965.2 Frankia sp. AgKG'84/4 | reverse complement strand
CCGCCGGGCCGCCCGTCGCACGGCGCACGCGGCACCGCGCGCGACCCGCCACAACAACCGTTCGCCAGCCGCCAGCCAGCCGGCCAGGAACAACGCCGCCAGGGCATGGCCCGCGAGCATCGGTAGCCCGCCGTGGAGAAGGTCCACGGTCCCGTGCTCCGGGACGACCGCGACCTGCGCGGCCGACGGCGGCGCAGGGTGGTGTGCCCCGCCGGACGCACTGATCGCGAAGGCGACATGCAGGCACACCTGCACGGCCAGCACCAGACCGATCAGCCGTCCCGGTGAGAGGCGGTCAGCTGTGGCCCCCCAGCCCACCCTGCACGTCAGCAACAGGCCGGCGGCGGTGATGGGCAGGGACGGCCGCATTCCGGTGGCCACGCCATGCGCCCCGGCCGCGAGGCTGACCGTAAGGCCCGCCAGCACGAGGCTCCGCGACGCCCTGCCAACCGGCGTACCGGCCCACCCGGGAAGCCCTCGGCCGGAGACTGTCCGCGCCTGCTCTGAGCACGCCGCAGGAGCCACGCAGGGGCCACCCGGCTCCCGCGTCACGGACTCGACCACGACCGCCAATTCTAAAGGGCCGGACTGGCCAGGGACACGGATTGCGCGCCGCGGAATGCGGCCGCGTGGCGCCGCCGGTCGGGACACGTGTCCACCGGGGCCTCGGCCGCCGTGCGGTCATCCACAGGTCGGGGCCGCGCCGCCCTCAGCCGCGTTGATCCGAGGAGACTGGGCGCATGTTGCCCGACGCCTCGGTCGCCGGGGCGGATCTGCCCGTTCGGACCGCCCTGCCGGCGCTCCTCGCCGCGCTGACGGCCCGCGACGAGCACGGGGCCGGCGGGGCCGGCGGGGCCGCGGTGCTGGTCG
>NZ_JALKFU020000883.1 GCF_023242965.2 Frankia sp. AgKG'84/4 | reverse complement strand
GCCATGGGCGCCGCGCCGGCGCCGCCCGGGCCCGCGGGCGACGCGCCTTCCTACGGCTGGGACCGTATGCGGCGCGCCACACCCGACCACCTCGACCCTTCCCGTGGCCACGGGAGCGATCCCGACCTCCCGGCGCGCGAGTACCGGGATCCGGGCCGGGGCGCGGCCCACCCTGACGCTGGTCGCGCCGGCCCCACCACGGGCTGGGACGTGGCCACGCCGTTCGGCGTTCGCGGTTTTGGGGTACCGCCGCCCGGCCCGGCGCGGGCCGGCGACGATCCGCCGCCAGGACGAGGCGACGCGCAACTTCCGCGGTCCGTCCGCGACCCGCTGTCCGACGCTCTGGACGACGTCTCCCGCGGCTACCGGGCCAGCGTTGACGAGCATCGCCGGGCCGGGTCCGGGCCGCGGGGGACCGCCCCGCGCGAAGACCGCGCCGAGCGACCCGACGGCGAGCCCCGGCGCCCGGCGTCGGCGACCGAGAGCGGTTACGGCCAGGCGGGCTGGCTGGCGGCACCCGCGCCGGCCGGCTACGGCGGGTCCGATCGCCAGGACGACGCCGACGGTTACGGCCAGTCGGGTGGCTACGGCGAGCCCGGCGCTCACCTCGGCCCTGGCGGCTACAGCGGCCCTGGCGGCTACAGCGGCGGTGGCGGCTACAGCGGCGGTGGCGGCTACGTCGGTGGCTACAGCGACGGCGGCGACCACGCGGACGCTGGCGCTTACAGCGAGCCCGGCGATCAGCCGGGGCCCGTCCGCGCCTACGTCGACCCCGCCCGCCCCATCGACCCGTACGGCGCCGAGGAGGTCGCCGTGTCGGACCCGCGGCCCGCGGGCGAGTCGCCGACCGGCCCCGGGCACGGTGTCGCCG
>NZ_JALKFU020000882.1 GCF_023242965.2 Frankia sp. AgKG'84/4 | reverse complement strand
GCTCCGGCACACCGGCCGAGCCTGCCCCGTCGCGCTGGTGACCGGCGTGGCCCGCGGGCTCGGCGCGGCGGTCGCCGCCGCTCTCGACGCGGCAGCCTGGCCGCCGACCTCACCCGGCGCGTCGGTGACCGCGAACGTCGTCTGCCCCGGGTCGATGGACGCCACCCTGCGCTGCAGCTCGAGTCGGCGCGGATCTACGACCTGGCGGACACCGGCGAGTTCGCCGGCCACGCGTACCTGCGCCGGCTCCTGCGGCCCGAGGGGAGCGCGGCGGCCGTTGCGTTCCTGTGCTCCCCCGCCGCGGGCGCGAGGACAGGCTCGGTCCTGGCGGTCGACAGAGGTTTCACCGGCTGAGAGCCGGCCCGCGGCCACCTCCGCCGGGGACCACCGCGAATGGGGAGCCACCTCCGCCGGGGCTCGATCCCCACAGGGGTGACGCCCGCCCACCGGTTCAGGGCCCGAGGGTCAGGGCCCGAGGGTCAGGGCCCGAGGGTCAGGGCCCGAGGGTCAGGGCCCGAGGGTCAGGGCCCGGCGTGCGCGGGCCCCGTGGTCGAGGGGTCCCTCAGGCCGGGCGGTCGTCCGGCCAGCCGTACCGGTCCGGTGCCAGGACGAAGGCAGCGGCGCCGCGCAGCGCGACGGCGGCGGGGTCGGCACTGGGCACGATCCGCATCCGGCGGGCGAAGGCCAGCCCGGCGTGGCGGCGAAACGAGCTGCCGACGGCGTCCCAGAAGATCGGGCCGGACTGGGCGAAGCCGCCGGCCACGACGGCGGCATCGAGGTCGAGCAGGCTCGCGCTGGACGCGAGGCCGGCGCCGACGGCCTCGCCGGCCCGGATCAGCTCGGTTCGGGCCACGACGTCGCCGTCGGCGGC
>NZ_JALKFU020000881.1 GCF_023242965.2 Frankia sp. AgKG'84/4 | reverse complement strand
GCGCGAGCCCGGCGGTGCCGGCCGCGTCACTCGTCGCGGTGCCCGAGATCACCGACTTCCTGCGGGCCGAGCTGCTGAGCCGCCATCCTCCCGCCGTCCGCCGCTTCCTGCTGCGCACGAGCCTGCTGGACCACCTCAGCGGGTCGCTCGCCGACGCGGTGATGGGCGAGCCCGTCCACCTCGGCGGGCCTGCGCCCGGCGGTTCGGGTCCTGGCCTGCCGGACGGCCAGGGTGCCGGCCCGCTGGCCACCAGCGGTGCCGACCTGCTCACGGCGTTCGCGGAACGGGACGGCTCCGTGATCCCGCTCGACGACGGCCGCTGGTTTCGCTACCACCGGCCGTTCGCCGCGATGCTGCGGGCGGATCTCGGCCGGGATCGCGCCGAGGACGTCGACGAGCTGCACCTGCGCGCCGCACTGTGGTTCGCCGCGCACAGCCGGCCCGCGGACGCGGTGCGCCACGCCGCCTGCGCGGGCGACTGGTGGTACGCCTCGTGCCTGCTCGTCACGGGGGTGGGAATGCTCGACACGCTGTTCGGCGGCGGGCCGCGGGTGGACTCGATGTTGGCGGCGATGCCGACGGCACCCGCCGCCGGGGCACCGGAGTGCTCGCTCGCCGCCGCCGCCGGGCATCTGCGGCACGGTCGGGTGGCGAAGGCGGCCAGCTGTCTGGAGGCGGCGCGGGCCGCGATCCCGACGGCCGCCGCCACCCGGCGCCGGGCCCTGACCGTGCAGGCTGATCTGCTGGACCTGCGCCGGGCGGAGATGAGCGGCGCGGCCGAAGACATGCTGGCGCTCGCCCGGCGACTGCTCCGGTCGGCGCCCGACCCGGCGGGCGGATCACGGCGGGTGGACGTCCGCGCCGCGCTCGGC
>NZ_JALKFU020000880.1 GCF_023242965.2 Frankia sp. AgKG'84/4 | reverse complement strand
GGCAGCCACCCCGGCGCGGGCCGCGCCCGGGGCCGCCGCCGGGGCCGGACGTTGCCCGGCGACGGGCTGCTCGGAGTTCGGCAGGTAGCCGACCGGCTTCACCTGTCCGTCGTGCGCGAATCCCCAGTCGAGCAGGGCGCGGGCGTCCTTGTCGAAGGCGGGGGCGGTGCGCAGGAGAGAGACGATCAGTGTGCGGCCACCGCGGGTGGCCGCACCGACGAAGGTCGCGCCGGCGGCCACCGTGTAGCCGTTCTTCACCCCGACGGTCCCGTCGTAGCGGCCAAGCAGGAGATTGTGGTTCTGGATCTCGAATCGCTGGCCGTCCCGGCCGGGCAGGGAGGCCCGGGGGATCGTCAGGTACTGCCGCACGGTCGGCTCCCTGAGCGCGGCCCGCCCGAACACGGCGAGGTCGTAGACGCTCGTGACCTGGCCTGGGCTGTCCAGGCCGGTGGGGTCACCGGCGACCGTGTCATGAGCGCCGAGCCCCACCGCCAGGTCGTTCATCCGCTTGAGGACCGCGGCGGAACCACCGCTGGCCTCGACGAGCTCCACCGTGGCGTCATTGCCACTGGCGATCAGCATGGCGATGGCCAGGTCCCGGACCGAGTAGGCGACGCCCGGAACCAGGCCGACCCGCGTCCCGTCTACCCGTGATGCATCATCACTCATCGTGACCTGCTGGTCGGGCTGCAGCCCCGGCATGATGGTCAACGCGGTGAGGATCTTCATGGTGCTCGCCGGTAGCTCCCGGTCGTGCAGGCCGGACGCGGCCAGGATGGCGCCGGTGCCGGCATCCGCGACGAGCCACGCCTTGGCGGACAGCCCGCTCGGCACGGGGGCCTGCCCCGCGGGCGGCGCCGGTGGGCTCGATGCCTGCG
>NZ_JALKFU020000879.1 GCF_023242965.2 Frankia sp. AgKG'84/4 | reverse complement strand
CGGGCCTGCACCACCGCCACCTCGCCTTCGACGAGGCCCTCGGCGACCCGCTGCTGCACGACTGATCGCCGGTCGCGGGGGGGGGGGGGGGGGGGGGGGGCGGGGGCCCCCCCCCCCCCGCGCCGCGCCGCGCCCCCGCCGGGGCGCGCCTGACGATCGTCCGGCCGGCGCCGCGAGGTGCCCGCAAAGGGCCGTTCGTCGTGCTGCTGCTCGTTCTGCTCGGGGCCGGTCTGCTCGGACTGCTGCTGCTCAACCTCGCGCTGATGGAGAACTCGTTCCAGGAGAGCAAGCTGCGCGCCCGGGCCGCCGCGCTCGCCGACGAGCAGCAGTCCCTCGCCGTGCGGGTGGACCAGCTCTCCGACCCCGCGGCGCTGGCCGCTCAGGCCGGCCAGTACGGCATGGTCCCCGGTGAGGTGCCCCAGTACCTCGCGCCGGGTTCGCCGGTCCCGCCGGGCGCGCGCGTGCTGCCCCGTGAGCCGGACAGCGGCGCGATCCTGATGATCGTCCCCGCGCCCCCCGGTCAGCAGCCCGCGGCCGCCGCCGGTGCCACTGCGCCGGCCGGTGCCACTGCGCCAGCCGGGACCGCGGCGTCAGCCGGTGCCTCGACAGCGGTCGGTGCCCTGACGGCCGGCGGTGCCGCGCCGGCTTCGTTCGGTACTGCGGGGAGCACCGCGGCCGGTGCGTCGGGGACTCCCGCCACGGGTATGGCACCCGCCACGGGTATGGCACCCGCCACGGGGACGGCACCCGCCACGGGGACGGCACCCGCCACGGGGACGGCACCCGCCACGGGCCATGGCACGCCCGGTGGCACCAGCGCCGCGGCGGGCACCGGCACGCCCGCAACGTCGACCAGTCCCGCGGGCGGCGCCCCGGTCCACCC
>NZ_JALKFU020000878.1 GCF_023242965.2 Frankia sp. AgKG'84/4 | reverse complement strand
GACGAACAAGCCGTATCCACAGTGACCGCCGGGCCCTCGAACCCAAACACATACGACACCCGGCCGGACGCCACGCTTCCCATCCCGCCGGTCCCGGTGAGGCCTTCGAGCTCCGGGGGCACCGGGCCACCCGAGCCGTAGCCCTGGCCCATCACACCGGAGTACACGCCGACGTCACTGCCCCGCAGCGCGGCCGGATCGATGCCGGCCCGTTCGAGGGCCTCCCACGAGACCTCCAGTAGCAGCCGCTGCTGCGGATCCATCGCCAGCGCTTCACGCGGCGAGATTCCGAAGAACGCCGCGTCGAACAGTCCAGCCTCGTGCAGAAAACCACCCCGGTCGACATACGACGTCCCGAGCCGGTCGGGATCGGGGTCGAACAGGCCGTCGAGGTCCCAGCCCCGGTCCACCGGGAAACCACCCACACCGTCCCGGCCCTCGCTGAGGAGCTGCCACAGATCCACGGGCGAGCCCACCCCACCCGGCAACCGGCAGGCCATCCCGACGATCGCGACGGGCTCGGCCGGATCGGCGCCGCCCACGGCGGACCCGGACACCCCGGCACCGACGCGGGCGGCGGGCGCGAACTCGCCGAGCAGGAAGCGGGCCAGCACCACCGGATTCGGATAGTCGAACACCAGCGTCGTCGGCAGTCTGAGCCCGGTCGCCTCCCGCAGCCGGTTGCGCAGCTCCACGGCCGTCAGCGAATCGAAGCCCGCGTCCTTGAACGCCGCCTCCGGCTCGACCTCACCGCCGCCGCCATGACCGAGAACGGCGGCAGCCTGACCGCGGACGAGGTCGATGAGCAGCGCTTCGCGCTCGGGCGGCGCGAGCCCGGCCAGCCGCTCGGTCAGGCCGCCGGCCGACCGGGCCACCCGCCGGC
>NZ_JALKFU020000112.1 GCF_023242965.2 Frankia sp. AgKG'84/4 | reverse complement strand
CGCCCCGGGCTGGGCTCACCCGGCACCGGCCGGCGCGGCTGCGGCACTGTCCACTGCCGGCCGGCCGCCGGGGAGTCGAGGTCGGACTGGTCGGACGGGTGTCCGTCGAACGCGGGATGGCCGGCATCACGGGGCAGCGGTCCCGCCGGGTCACCCGGGCCGAACGCCCCGTCCTCGAAGCCGCCGAACGCCCGGGCGGCCTCGTCGAATGGGTCTCGCCCGCCGAGGCCGTCGAGCAGGCCGTGCCGGTTGGGCCCGTCGGGCAGCAGGCCACCCGGGCTGCCGGCCCAGAGGTCCCGCGACGCGTCGCCGAGGGGGTCCTGCTCGAGCCGGTCGTCGTCCAGCATTCCCCGGTCGAGCAGCTCGCCGTCGAGCAGCGTGCCCGGGGTGAGGGTGCCGACGAACCGCCGCAGCCCGTCGCCGGCGGACGTCTCGACCGTCTGCAGGGTCGCGGTGCGCCCGGCGCCGGGGCCGGCGAGCCGGACCTGGAGCGAGAACCCGCCGCCGCGGACGATGAGCCGCCGCCAGTGGTGGCTGACAGTGGCGACATCCTCGGGGTGGACGATCCGGTCGAGCCCCTGCCCGAGGGCTTCGTCACGGGGGAGCCCGGTCAGTTCGGACCACGGCCGGTTCACAAAGACATGACGACCTACCACGTCCGTGGCGAATACGGCCACCGGGCAGTTCTCGACAATTCGCCAGAACATTTTCCAAGCGGTCGTGTCGAACATGTCTGACGACTGGGAATCCCCGTCTTCGGTCATCGTGCCGCCCCTTTCGGGCGCGGCGCACTGCGCCGGGGATGCATCTTCGGGCGCGGTGCCGAACTCGGCGAACGGGCTTCTCGCGGGCCGCGGACGAGCCCAGCTATCGACGGCTGACCGGACACGTAAGTGACCCCCGAGGCAGGTGTTGGTCGCCTGTCGGGTGAGATCGGCGGGGTGGGGGAGGCTCCACCGGTCGACCCAGCAGGCGGTTGTGGCATGACGGGCACGTTTTTAGGGACCGCCGCGAGGCTATCGCCTCCGGGCCGATTCGACGGCGAAATCGCGCGGGCGTTTCCGGGGCGCTCGGTGCGCCTCCGGCCGCACCGGATGTGTGCGTGCAGCGATGGCGCTGTCCCGATCCGTACCCGAAAATTGAATACGGAGAGTGACTTGCCTGGCGGTGAGGGCGAGTCGCTGTGCACGGCGTGACCTGTCGGTGTCCTACCCGACCGAGCGAGCCCTGGGGGGTTGTGCGAACGTTGTTGGGTCCGTCCCGATGTTCGGGTCTTGATAAGCGGTGACCTTCTTTCTACGCTTAGTAGTAATTGTTCTGGCGAAGGAAGACGCGTGGCCGAAGGAGCGGCGGTTTCGTGGCGGTGGCACGCGGTGGCTGGATGGACGCCACATCCTTCGTCGAGGACGAGGTCCGGGAGCTCGTTCGGCGGCGTTCCCTCGATCCCGTGCGCGATCCGGCTCTCGTCCGTCAGCTTGTTCACGAGGTCCTCGGCGACTATGAGGAACGCGTTCTCGTCAGTGACCTGCCACCGGTCGTCGACCGGGATGTCACCGCGCGACTTGTCTACGACGCCGTTGCCGGATTCGGGCCGTTGCAACGCCATCTCGACGATCCCTCCGTGGAGGAGATCTGGATCAACGAGCCGGGCCGGGTATTCGTCGCCCGCGCCGGCCGCAGCGAGCTGACCACCACGATTCTCACCGCCGATCAGGTGCAGGACCTGGTCGAACGGATGCTCAAGTCCTCCGGGCGCCGCGTCGACCTCTCGACGCCTTTCGTCGACGCGATGCTCCCGGACGGTTCCCGGCTGCACGTCGTGATCCCCGACGTCACCCGCGTGCACTGGTCGATCAACATCCGCAAGTTCGTGCTCAGCGCGTCCAGCCTCGACGAACTGATCGGCCTGGGCACGATCACCGCGGCCGCCGCGGCCTTCCTGGAGGCCGCGGTCGTGGCCGGCCTCAACATCATCGTCGCCGGTGGCACCCAGGCGGGGAAGACGACGCTGCTGAACTGCCTCGGCTCGGCCATCCCCGCGCGGGAACGGGTGATCTCCTGCGAGGAGGTCTTCGAGCTGAAGCTGCGCAACCCCGACTGGGTCGCGATGCAGACCCGGCAGGCGAACCTCGAGGGCAACGGCGAGATCCGGCTGCGCCGCCTGGTCAAGGAGGCGCTGCGGATGCGCCCGGACCGGCTGCTGGTCGGCGAGGTCCGCCAGGAGGAGGCGCTGGACCTGCTCATCGCGCTGAACTCCGGGCTGCCCGGCATGTGCAGCCTGCACGCCAACTCGGCCCGCGAGGCCGTGACGAAGCTCTGCACGCTGCCGCTGCTCGCCGGCGAGAACGTCAGCCACGCCTTCGTCGTCCCGACCGTCGCCGCCAGCGTCGACCTCGTCGTCCACCTGTCCAAGGACGCCTCCGGCCGGCGCCGCGTCACCGAGGTCGTCGCGCTGCCCGGCCGCGCCGAGGGCGACGTCGTCGAGATCGCCCAGATCTATCGCAGCCGCCCGGAGGGCCTGGTCCGCGCCGACGGCTACCCGCCGCATGCCGACCGCTTCGCCCGCACCGGCTACGACCTGCCCGCCCTGCTCGCCCAGGGCGAGCACGACCTGGCGCGCCGCCCGCACGGCGGCGGCTGGCCCGAGATCGCCGTGGAGCACTGATGGGCATCTTCCTCGGCCTGCTCTTCGGCCTGGGCCTGTTCCTCATCGTCAGCAGCGGGCGCCAACGCGAGACCGCCGCGGCTCGCACGACACCCCGCTGGGAGCACACCACCGCCGAACTGCTCGCCCAGGCCGGCATCCGCGGGCTCAACCCGCGCCAGTTCGTCGCGATAAGCATCGCGTTCGGCCTGCTCACCGGGCTGGTCGTGCTCGCGGTGACCGGGACCGTGGCCCTGGCAGGGGCCTTCGCGGTCTTCGCGAGCCTGTTGCCGCGCGCGCTGGTCACCCGCCGCCGCAACGCCCGCATGCACGACCTGCGGGAGCTGTGGCCGGATGTGGTCGACAACCTGGCCAGCGCCGTGCGCGCCGGCATGTCGCTGCCCGAGGGACTGGCCGCCGTCGGGGTGCGCGGCCCGGTGCAGCTCCGGCCGGCGTTCACCCGCTTCGGCGAGGACTACAGCGCCACCGGTTCGTTCTCGATCTGCCTGGACCGCCTCGCCGACGAGCTCGCCGACCCGATCGCCGACCGGATCATCGAGTCGCTGCGGATGGCCCGCGAGGTCGGCGGCACCGACCTCGGCCGGCTGCTGCGTACCCTGTCGACGTTCCTGCGGGAGGACGCCCGCACCCGCGCCGAGCTGGAGACCCGCCAGGGCTGGACGGTCAACGCCGCCCGCCTCGCGCTCGCCGCGCCCTGGATTGTCCTGCTGCTGCTCGCGACCCGGGGCCAGAACGTGCAGGCCTACGACAGCCCGACGGGCGTGCTGGTGCTGGCCGGCGGCGGCGGGGTGTCGGCGCTGGCCTACGTCCTGATGCGCCGGATCGGACGGCTGCCCGAGGAGGGCCGCGTGCTGCGCGGGGGAGCGCCGGTCGACGTCGCGCCTGAGCCCGCGACCGCCGCGCCGGCCGCCGTCGGCGGCACCCCACGACGCCCCGACGCCGGCGGCGCCCGCTCGACGTTCGGCCCCGGCGACCCGAGTTTCGATCTGCCAGGTTTCGATCTTCCGGGGTTCGACGGCCCAGGTGCACCCGGCTCCGGATCCGAGGAGTGGTCATGACGATGGTCGCCGCCGGGGCGCTGCTCGGCCTGCTGGTAGGCCTCGGCCTGGTCATCGTGATCTACCGGTCGCCGCGGGCGCGGCGCATTCAACTCGCCGACCGGATAGACCCCTACCTGCGGGACACCCCGCGGCCGTCGCGGCTGCTCGCCGACCGGCCGCGGGCGACCGCCCGCCCCGGTTTCGCGGCCGTCGAAGCGCTGGTCCGGCCACTGCTGTCGGACGTCGCGGGCCGCCTGGACCATTTCCTCGGCGGCCGGGCGGCGCTGCAGCGCCGGCTCACCCAGGCCGGCGGGCGCACCAGCATCGACGAGTTCCGCGCCCAGCAGGTCATCTGCGCCGTCGTCGGTGCGCTGATCGGTGCCTTCCTGCTGGCCCTGCACGCGTTCCTCGGGGTCGGCCCGCCGGCGCTGGTCAGCGTCGCGCTCATCGTCGCGGGCGCCGCCGGTGGCGTGGCCGGGCGGGACTACTGGCTGACCCGGGCGATCTCCGAGCGCGAGGACCAGATGCTGCTGGAGTTCCCGACGATCGCAGAGCTGTTGGCCCTTGCGGTGACCGCTGGCGAGTCCGCGATCGGTGCGCTGGAGCGGGTCGGGCGGCTCACCCAGGGCGAGCTCGGCCGCGAGCTGCGGCTGGCCCTCGCCGACGCCCGCGCCGGCGCGACCCTCGTGCAGGCCATCGAGGGCATCGCGGCGCGCACGGCGCTGGCGCCGCTGAGCCGTTTCGTCGACGGCATGGCCGTCGCCATCGAACGCGGCACCCCGCTGGCCGACATCCTGCGCGCCCAGGCGATGGACGCCCGGGAGGCCGGCAAACGCCAGCTCCTCGAGGCCGGCGGCCGCAAGGAGATCGCCATGATGATCCCGGTCGTCTTCCTCGTCCTGCCGACAACGGTGATCTTCGCTTTCTATCCGGCCCTGGTGAGCTTCACCGTGATCGCGCAATGACCGAAGGAGTGGACATGGGACGACGATTCGCACCGGCTATGGCGAGGCGGCTCACGACCAGGTGGTTGGCGTGGCGCGTGGGCGTCGACGCCCGTTCCGACGAGCTGACCGGCCACGACCGGGACCGCGGCGACGTCCCCGGCTGGGTCATGATCACGGTGATGACGGCGGCCCTGGTCGTCGCGATCGCCACGCTGGCGACCCCGGCTCTGCAGAACCTGTTCACATCGGCGATCAACTCGGTCTCCGGCGTCGGTGGCGGTGGCGGCGGCGGGGCCGGTGGTGGTGGCGGCAACTGAGCGGGCGGCCCAGCCCGCAGTGCCACCTCCCGCCCCAGTACCTCCGGCGGACGAGGGCTCGTCGGTCGTCGAGTTCATCCTGGTCAGCACGCTGCTGTTGTTCGTGATCCTCGGGGTTCTGCAGGTCGGGCTGGTCCTCTACGTCCGCAACACCCTCGCCGCCGACGCGGCGGAGGGCGCGCGCCACGCGGCCAACCTCGGGGTCGCCGCGGGCGACGGCGGCCCGTACGCGCAGGCGCTCATCGCCCGGACGATCCCCGGCCGAGCCGACACGACCTGCACCGGCACGGACGAGACCGGCGGCGGGGGCACGCCGTTGGTCAAGGTGACCTGCCGCGTCGTCGTTCCGCTCGTGCTCGTCCCCCTCGGCGACGGCGTGACCCTGACCGTCACCGGCCATGCGGTGAAGGAGCAGCCGTGAGCTCCCCGGCCCGGGCCCGGGCCCTGCGAGCGGTCCGCCGGCGTTGGGCCGTCGTCCTCTGGGGCCGGTCCAGGCCCGACAACGACGGGCTCGACAACAACGACGCCCGGGCGACGGACGAGGGCTCGGCGATCATCGAGTTCGTCGGCCTGTCGATCGTGCTGCTCATCCCGTTCGTCTATCTGTTCCTGTCGGTGTTCTCGGTGCAGCGGTCGGCGTTCGGCGTCACGCAGGCCGCCCGCGAGGCCGGCCGCGCCTTCGCCACCGCCGGCAGCGAGTCCGAGGGCATCGACCGCGCCCGCCTGGCCGCGTCCCTGGCGCTGCAGGACCAGGGCGTCTCCGAGGCCCCGCAGGTCCGCTTTGCCCCCGCGGGCGCCAACTGCGGCGCCAGCAACCCCGGCGACGGCGCCGAAACCCTCGAACCAGGTGCCTCCTTCGTCGTCTGCGTCCGCACGGTCGCCGCCCTGCCCGGCACCGGCGCCCTGTTCGCCGGCCTCACCGACGTCACCGTCAATGGCCAGTTCACCGTCGTCATCGACCAGTTCCGCGCCAACCGGCAGGACGCCGCCCAGCCATAGCCGTGGTTCTAACGTCCGGCGGGCGCGTACAGGCCCAAGCCGACGAGGACGGCGGCGGCTCGTAGAACCGCACGCCTCCGACCGAACGTCGTGAACGGTGGACAGTATGCTGTCTCGGCAGCATTGGCCTCGTTCGGAGTCGGCGAGGCACTTCGCGTCGGGGGATGCCACATGGCAAGGCGAATACATACAGGATGCAACAACTGTAAGCGTTGCACGAACAGCGGCGCGGCCGAGTTCGGGCGACGGCAAGGGAAGCTCTGGGCCAACGTCGCGACCGGTGGCGGCGTCGCAGCAGTCCAAATGTTCACCCCGAACTGCCGGGCGTGCGGCCACAAGATTTCGCTGCACGACCAGGGCAACGCCCCCCAGGGAAATTCGTACTACAGCCCCGTCGCCGTCCAGGCCTTCAATCCGCCACCGGTACGGCTTCCTCCCCTGCCGTCGATACCGCCGCCTCCACCACCGCCGTCACCGGAAGTGCCGGCGGGTTGGTACCGCGACCCAGACGGCCAACCGTGTAACCGCTGGTGGGACGGCGACCGCTGGACTTCTTATACCGCTCCGCTCACGTAGAGCGAGCTGCTCGGTCGGGCCCGACAATCAAGCTGGCCCGAGTTCTCTTGGGTGAGGGGATCGAAAGTCAGGCCGCGGCTGACGATCCGCGCTGGCGGCACTCACCACTGCGACCCGCCCCGGGAAGGAAGATTCCCTCGACAGCTCGCTGCCGGACGATGCCGGATGGGGTCGATGCCGGTCGCGCAGGCTGTCAGTGCGCCGCGGCGCACTTCTCGGCGTCGTAGGGGAGATGGCCGAGCCCGCGGGCAGCGCTGTCAGGTCTGCGGGAGTGCTGCCCGCCCCAGCGATTCGAACCCAGAGCGACGAGGTGGTCAGGCACGCGGCTCTCACCGCGTGCCTGGATCGACTCCGTCCCTTCATGGTCGAGGTCAACCGCGCTCTCGCCCGCGGGATCAGGGGTCGGTGTACTTCTTGGATCGCAGCAGGACCTGGCTGTCGGTGCCGGCGATTGTTCCGGCGGCCGGCTGCTGGGAGATGACGTGCCAGTTCCGGTCCAGGAGCAGCAGCCGACCCTGGCCGGTGGCGTCCTCCTCGGCCAGGTTGTAGAAACCCGCTGCCTGAAGGGTGTCCTGGGCAGTCTGGTGGTTCATGCCGACAAGGTTCGGTACGGCCTTCTGGACGGCCGGCGGCGTGGTCGCGACCGCTGCTGCCGCTGCCTGGGCCGGTATCGCTGTGTCGGTGGGTGCGACGGCGGTCAGCGGAGTGGTGCCGGATCCCGAGGCGGCGGTACTCGAGGCGCCATTGCCTCCGCCCGCAGCGAAGCCAACAACGAGGAGGAAGAGCGCGACCCCCACCCCGATCCCGATTTTCATGTTGCGGGAAATTCCCCGCTTCTCAGGTGGCGGTGGAGGCGCGGATGGCCGGCGTCCGGTGTACCGCTCTCGCGCTGGTGGCGGATAGTCGTAACCGGAATAGTCGCGGCCCGCACGATCCACTGGACGGTAGGGTCGATCATCGTAGTAGCTCATCGTGCTGTTCCCCCGTGTAGTGCGTCAGGGTTTTCATGGTAGTGGTCCTTGCATCGCGACGATCCAGGGATGTCGCTGGTTGGTGGTCCGTTGGTTGGCCTGCGGCTGGTTGTCGCGGCAGCGGGGCGGGCGCCGCGATCCGACGGTTCAACCGGTGACCAGCGAGAGTCGAGGGAAACTGGTTGGGGAGCGCGGCGGGCCGCGCGGCTACGCGTGGTTGTTTCGGTGATCCGGGAAGGGGTCCTCGGCGGGGTTGCCCGGTCCCTGCTGGGCGGTTTGCTGCCCTGAGTGGCGGCGGCAGGTTGCGTGATGGCGGGACCGCGCGATCGCCGCATCCTGGGCGCGTTAAATCGTCGCCGAATTGCGTCAGGTCGACGTCGTATGGATTTTCAAGATCTCTGTCGATCGGACTGGGTCCCTGCTGTGAAGCAAAGCGAGGTATTGTCTTTGCTTGGCAGCATGACGTGAGGCCGGAATCAGTCAAATCTTTGATGTGTAACGGGATGGGTTCGACTCGGGCAATCGCCGAGGCGGCCTTTTGATCCGGTCCCGCCGATGAGGAGTGAAACGTGCCCAATGTCAAGCAGCGCTACCCGATGCGCGCCTTGTATGCCCACGCCCGTGCCGTGCGCCTCACGTCGGCGCCGGACGTGTCTGTCCGGTCCTGTCGGGCGGTGCTGATCGCCCTCGTCGGCTACGTCGATCGTGACTCGTGGGCAGGTGCCTGGCCAGCGGTATCCACGCTGGCCGCCCGCGCCGAGGTCTCAGTCCGCACGGCTCGGCGAGCTCTGCGAGCCCTGGAGGCAAATGGAGTCATCGCTACCAAACTGGGGGGCGGCCGGCGGTCGAGCAGCTACCGGATCATCCGGCCGGCTATGACGACGAATTCGACGCCGGCCGCGTCGCCTGAGGCTGGTTCGCCTGACCCGGATCCCCCACCTGATCCGGAACCGGCGCCTGGCTCGGATTCGCCTTCTTCTCCGGTGACCGGACAGCGCGGCCGGAGCGGCCGCCGATCCCCAGTTTTTACCCCGCACCTCACTTCGTTCGGTGCGGCGGGGGGCGCGGTCAGGTCGAGGCTCAAGCGGCTCCGGGAGCTTCCGGACGATCTGCTCCCGCTGTCGCAGGAGCTGCTTGCACGTGGCCTGCGGGCGTCGTTCTCGCTCACCGCCGCCGAGGTCGCCGAGGTCCGCGAGGCGCTGGCGCGACATGGTGTGGCGCCGCTGGTCCGGGCGGCCTATGCGGCGCACCAGCCGCTGCGGCCCGCCCGGTGGTGGTCCGCCTGGATCGGCCTGTGGTCCGGTCTGCCGACCAGGCTGCCTGCCCGCTCGGCAGCGCCGCCGTCCGCGGCTGATACCCCGCCGCCCCGGCGGCCGGACGTCACCGCCGCCGGGCTGACGGCCTGCCGGGCCGCTCTCGCCGCACGCCGAACACTCCGAAAGTCCACCGCCGGCCAAGCGTGATCCGACGACGGCCGAGGAGTGCGCCGCGGCGCACTCCTCGGCGACCGACCCGGTCGGCGCGATTCTCGTCGGCGCCGGCGTGCGCGGTGACGACCACAGGATCGGCTTGTGGGAGACCTCCGACCCGTCCACGCCGCGTTCGCCGCACGAGTTCGTCACCCGGCATTCCGGCCCGGTCTACGGGGTGGTGATCACGCAGGACCAGCGCACCTCGTCACCGCCGGGAAAGACACCACGGTAGAGCGGTGGGACCTGACCGACCTGGCCTCGCCCCGTCCGCTCGGATCGCCGTTGACCGGTCATTCCAACAGTGTCTGGACGGTCGCGTTCTCCCCGGACGGCGCCGTCCTGGCCACCGGCGGCTGGGATCGCACGATTCGGTTGTGGCACGTCCCCAGCCCGTCGGCCGAGGCGCGCTGACCGGGCGGCACCCCGCGGACCGGTCGACGATGCTTAGGTCGGGCCTTCCGTTGCCTCGCCCCCCGAGTGGGAGTCGACGCATTCGTGACGGTCGGGTCGCTCGTCGTGTGTGATGGTCGGAGCGTGATGGTGGCCGTCGCTCTTCGTGCTTGGTTGTCTCGGTGTTCACGGTGATGTGTGTGCGGAGGGTGCGGGTGGCGGGCCGCCGGATGTTTCGCTGGTGACCGTTCTCGGCGTCGTAGCGGTAGCCGTAAGGTGCCCGCGCCGAGCGGGTCACGGTCCCCCGTCGGGCGTCCGCTCGCTGGTCGGCGGCGCTCTTCACGTATTCGAGATGGGAGGGGCTACCGCGGCCTGGCCGTGGCTGAAGGAGCGAGGCGTGAATGCGGGTGTTGCTGGTCGAAGACGACCACGGCGTGGGTGGGGCGATCAAGGATGTGCTTGGTGCGCGCGGTCATCCGGTGGAGTGGGTGACGCGGGGCGCGGACGCGCTGCTGCGCCACCGCGGTGCCGATCTGGTGCTGCTTGACCTGGGGCTGCCGGACCTGAGTGGACTGGAGGTGCTGCGGCGGCTGCGGCGGCTGGCGTCGACGCCGGTGCTGGTGCTGACCGCGCAGGGCACGCACGAGCGGGACATCGTCCGCGGGCTGCGGCTCGGCGCCGACGACTACCTGCTCAAGCCGGTGCGGATGGACGAGCTGCTCGCGCGGATGGAGGCGGTGCTGCGCCGCACCCAGCACGAGGGGCTCCCGCCGGCCGGGCGGGTCCAGGTCAACGACATCGCGATCGACCTGGACACCCATCTCGTCACCGTCGCCGGCGCGGAGGTGGTGCTGACCAAGATCGAGTTCGAGATCCTCGCGGTGCTCGCCCGCAAGGCGGGGGCGGCGGTCAGCCGCGAGCAGCTGCTCGACGAGGTGTGGGGCGACGCGTACGTGGCGGTGTCGCGGACCTTCGACGTGCATCTGTCGAAGCTGCGCAAGAAGCTCGGGCAGCCGAGCCCGCTGCACAACATCCGCGGCTTCGGTTACCGGCTGGGCACCTGAGGTGCGGCGACGGCTGCTGATCGTGTTGTTCGCGGCGGGCCTCGCGGCGCTCGCCGCGTTCGCCGTCCCGCTGCTCTACACCTCCTCGGCGGAGCGCACCGACCGGTTCGTCAGCCGGCGCACCGCCGACGTCAACCGGTTCGCCGAACTGGCGCTGACCGGCTCCGACCAGCTCGAACCGGAGATCGACGCGCACGCCGACCTGTTCGGCGACGCGGTCGCCGTCGTTGACGCCACCGGCCGGCCGATTGTGCGCCGCGGGAACTTCGGCGGCGACAACGACGTGTCCCGGGCGATCGACGCGGCGCTGCGCAACCAGCGCCAGGCCGCTGTGGGCGACATCCGGCCATGGTCGTCGGGCCGGGTGGTGTTCGCCCGGCCGGTCGGCAACGGTATCGAGGTGTCCGGCGCGGTGGTGCTGCTGTCGAGCCGGGCCCGGGCCGCGGCCGACGTGGGCCGGATCTGGGGGCACGTGCTGCTCGGCCTGCTGGCCTTCGCGGTCCTGTTCGCCACTATGATCATTCTGCTGGTCCGCTGGGTGCTGCGGCCGATCACCCAGTTGGAGCACGGTCTGCGGGCGGTGGGCAAGGGCGTGCAGTCGGCGCACGTGCCGCCGTCCCAGGGACCGTCGGAGGTCCGCACGCTGCTCGCCTCGTTCAACCGGATGGCCGACGCGGTCACCGAGTCCGCCCGCCGTCAGCGCGCCCTCATCGACGACACCTCCCACCAGCTGCGCAACCCACTGATGGCGATGCGGCTGCGGATGGACATGCTCGCCGGCTGGATGCCCGCGGGCGCCCGCGACACCTACGCCTCCATGGTCAACGAGGCGGCGCGCCTGCAGGTCCTGCTCGACGGGATGCGGGCGCTGGCCGTCGCCGACGCGGCGGCCACCGAACTCGCCGCGCATCCGCCGGCGCCGGCGTCCTGCGACGCCGGCGAGACGGTCCGCGAACGCGTCGAGTTCTGGTCCCCGGCCGCCGCCCGCAACGGTGTCACCCTCGTCGCCCGCACCTCGCCGGACCCGGTGCCGCTGCGCTGCACCGAGCAGGATCTGGAGCAGATCGTGGACGTCCTGCTCGACAACGCCATCAAGTACGCGCCAGGCGGCACGGTGACGATCATGGCGTCGGTCCGCTGGCCGTCACGGCGCGGCCGGGTCACCGTCGCCGACGACGGCCCGGGCGTGCCCGAGTCGGAGCTGCCGCACCTGACCGAACGGTTCCGCCGCGGCAAGCAGGACGTCGCCGGCTCCGGGCTGGGCCTCGCGATCGCGGAACGGCTGACCACCAACCACGGCGGTCGCCTCATCCTCACCCGGGTGGTGCCCCGCGGGCTGTCCGTCGCGATCGACCTGCCCACCGCCGACGGCGCGAAGCCGCCGCCGCCCACCGCCGGCTCGTCCGGTGGCGGGTCGGGCGCGAGCATGGCCCGGGCGGACAC
>NZ_JALKFU020000877.1 GCF_023242965.2 Frankia sp. AgKG'84/4 | reverse complement strand
GCGAGTACGTCGACCTCATCGCCACCGGCATCATCGACCCCGCCAAGGTCACCCGCTCCGCCCTGCAGAACGCCGCCTCCATCGCCGGCCTCTTCCTCACCACCGAGGCCGTCATCGCCGACAAGCCGGAGAAGAACCCGGCCCCCGCCGTCCCCGGCGGCGGTGACATGGACTTCTAGTCCAGCCTCCAGCGTCCGCGCTGGAACCCGCACGACCTGCACGAACCGAAGGCGGCTCCGCGAAGTGGGGCCGCCTTCGTCGTTCCCGCCCCGCCCCACCCTGCACCGCACCGCCTCGCACCGCCTCGCACCCGCCGCGACGTCTACCCACCGTTACATCGGCGGGGTTCATCGCCGGTCTGGGCGAGGCTCTGCGGCCTGGGCCTGGCTCGGCCAGGAGTGGCCGGTCAAAAGCGGGTGCCCCATCACGCGGGTCTGCCGGCCACCGCCTCAGGTAACCCGCGGGCCCACAAGATCAGCGGGCGCCCACAAGATGAGCGGGTGCCGTACGCGAGCCGGCCTGTCCGGCGCTGCCGGCGAGCACGCGCGGTGTCCGCCGAGCCCAGGCGTGCACCCCCCGCGCGGCACTGTTGGCCGGCGTCCCGGGTGACCCGCGGGGACCGACCGGCCAGCCCGCGACCCCACTCTAACGAAAAAGACTATTCGGACAAAGCGTCTGAATGTTGCATGGCGTTAGGAACGGGGGCGTCCGCAACGAGTCGTCTAATCGCGACATAGCCGTTGCTAACGCTATTGCTCCGCCGTACCCCTTGATTCCGGTCGCCACCCCCCCTCAAATGGGGTGGATTGGGTGAGTCCCACTGCGTGGTGTAGATCGGGAGCGGCTGGTTGATCGTCCGGGGTGCGGGTGTGTCGCTCCGAGA
>NZ_JALKFU020000876.1 GCF_023242965.2 Frankia sp. AgKG'84/4 | reverse complement strand
GCCGGGGTTTCCCGAACCTTCGTCTACGACAAGCCAGACGCCAGGGCCGCAGTCGCGACCGCGATCACCGCAGCGGGTTCCCACGGCGCTGTGGTCGCCCTTCGTCGAGGAGGTGCGCCACGGCCGGTTGGACCGGCTCGCGCCGTCGGACGGCCTGGGCGGCTGGACGCCCTGGGGCGCCGGTGGCGGCGAGGTCGCCAGGGCACTGCCCGACGAGGTGATCATCAGGCACGGCGCGGCGGCGGCGCGGCTGGAGAGCCGCCTACCGGCGATCATCTGGGATCAGATCCTCGTCGCCGTCCGGGCGCACGCGGTGGACGACCTCGACGCCCGGGGGGACGCCGAGGGTGTCGAACGGCGCTCGAGCGGGTTCCGGACCATGCACGGCAGCGCCCTGACACCGCCGCGCTCCCGGGACGACGGCCCCGACCGGTCCCGGGCCGTCCAGCCGCGTTCCCACCTGCACCACCCGACCGGCTAGCCGGCTCGTCGCGGTCCGTGGAGGGCGGACCGCGCCGGGCCCCAGCGACGGCCTGCGCGGACTGAACCTGCCTGGTTCACCGCGTTGGACCTGCGGGCTGCCCGCCGCACCCCTCACGGCGGGCAGCCCGCCACACCGCACCCGCCACAGCGCACCCGCCACAGCGCACCCGTCCAGTACGAACCGTCCGATCCGAATCCCCGTCCGATCCGAATCCGCGGACGCCGAACCGCTGACGCCGAACCGCTGACGCCGAACCGCTGACACCGGGCCCACCGCATCGAGCCCGAACCCCCGAGCCGGCCCACCGCGGCCAACTCGCCCCAGACCGGCTGCCCGCCGTGCACCCCACGCGCCGGCGTGCGACCCCGACCGGTGCCTCCACCGGCAGGCCACGGGTCCGCCG
>NZ_JALKFU020000875.1 GCF_023242965.2 Frankia sp. AgKG'84/4 | reverse complement strand
ACCCGGTGCGCTGCCTCGCCGCGGCGCCGCTGCGGACGCCCCGCGGCCAGGTGCTCGGCGCGCTTCTCGTCGCCGACCCGCTGCCCCGCCGGCTGACCGATGCTCAGCGCGAGGGGCTGCGCAGCCTCGCGGGTCACGCGATGCGGCTGCTCGAAGCCCGCCAGGAGCGTCTCATGACGGAGGAGATCAGCGGCGCGCTGCAGACCCTCGACGGTTTCTGGCAGTCCAGTGACCTGCCGGCTGCCGCGGACATCACCGCGGCGGTCGTCCGCTCGCTCACCGGCGCGGACGCCGTCGCGGTGATGCTCGCGCCGATGCCGGGCTCGACGGTGTTCCGGGCGGCCGGTTCCTCCGTGGCCCCGGACGTCGAGCCCGTGACGGAGATCGGGATCCGCGCCAACCTCGACGACGACGCGGCGCTGCGCGCCCTGCCCAGGCTGCGGGCCCCGACCTTCATCCCGGACGTCGCCGGCACGCCGCTCATCCCCGCCGGGCGGGCGCGGCAGCTGAACATCCGCTCGGCCCTGGTCGTGCCGCTCTCCGGCGGGGGAGAGTTCATCGGCATGATCGCGGTGCGCTGGACGTCTCCCATGGAACACCTCGAACCGCAGGTGCTGCGAGCCGTGACCCTGTTCTCCACGCCGGCGTGCCACACGCTGCACCGACTCCAGGCATCCCGCCAGCAGCCCGCGGCACCCGACACCGCGCCCTGAGAGCCTCGCGGCCCGCGTGTGCGCGGGACGCGACGCCGTCTAGCAGGCTGGTGGCGTCGGGGACGGCGTGGTTCCCGCCGGTGGCGTCGGGCAGCCGCTCGGGTTGGTCGTGGTGACGGGTCCGCGCATGCGCGGCCATGCAAGGAGTGACCTGATGACACAGATCGCATTCGCA
>NZ_JALKFU020000874.1 GCF_023242965.2 Frankia sp. AgKG'84/4 | reverse complement strand
GCGCCGGACCGTGCGGCCCCGGCCGGCCGGGGGCGTCGACGAGCTCGGCGAGCAGGGGAGCGGCCCGGTCCCAGGCGGAACGGACGTACTCGGTGAGGTGGCCGGCGGCGCGGCTGCCTGGCTCGGCGCTGTCCGCGCGCAGGATCGTGGCCCACGTCGGCCTGGGGCGGGGGTCGACCTCGGCGTGCAGCGCGTCGAGGAAGACGGCGGCGACGTCGACCGGTTCGGCGGCGAACCGGTGTGGCAGGGCCAGCTCCGCACGGGCGGCCAGGTAGAGGCTGCGGCGCACGGTGAGCGCCCGGAACCCACCGGCCTCGGTGGCGGCGATGAGCCTCTGCTCGGCGAGCGATGAGGCCGCCTGATCGGGACTGTCGAACATCAACCGGGCCGGGCGGCTGCCCGTCTCGGTGGACCGGCGCACGACCGGCGTCGCCCTCGAGCCGAGGCCCGTCGAGGTCAGCAGGCGATACGGCGGCACGTAGCCGCCGCGGGCCGCGTCCCATTCGAGGACGAAGCCGGCCTGTGCCAGCGGGCCGTCGAGCGCGGGGTGCGCCGGCACCTCGGTCGTCAGGCCGGGGAAGCGGGCCGCCACCCGGTCATGGATGAGCGGCACCTCCAGCAGCGGCCGGTCGGGGCGTTCGGTCAGGCCCTCCGGTCGCCCTGGCCGCGCCGGGAGCGGCGCCGGCCGGGGCGGTAGCACGCCGGCCTGGGCGAGTCGTAGCGCCCGGACGAGGCCCAGGTCGCGCGGGTAGATTTCCAGTCGGGCGTTGGCGGCGGCGGTGCGCGACGCGGCGGCGGCGAGGCGGACGAGGCGCTGCTCGTCGAGTGCCGCCAACCCGGCGAGCCCGTCGACCGACCCGGGCGCGTCCTCGTCCGGACCGCCCTCGTC
>NZ_JALKFU020000873.1 GCF_023242965.2 Frankia sp. AgKG'84/4 | reverse complement strand
CCGGGCTGGTCATCGCGGCCGGCTGGACGGTCGCCGCCGCCCGCGGCTACACGCCGACCGGCTGGGCGACGCCGTTCGAGGCCGCCGGGCTGATCCTGCTGTGCGGAGTGCCCGCGCTCGTCGGCACGCTCGTCCGCAGCAACCGGGTCACCGCCGCCCAGGCCGAGGAGGAGGCCACCCGCCGGCGGATCGAGCAGGAACGGCTGCGGCTGGCCCGTGAGGTGCACGACGTCGTCGGGCATGGCCTCTCCGTCATCTCGCTGCGGGCCGCGGTGGCCCTGCACGTGCTCGACCGTCGGCCCGAGCAGGCCCAGCTCGCCCTGGAGGCAATCCGCCGGACCAGCGTCGACGCCCTCGACGAGCTGCGCTCCACCCTGGCCCTCACCCGCCTGGACGCCCCGGAGCCACCATCCACGACAATCGCGCCGACCGTCTCGCCGGGGCCCACCGCCTCATCAGGGCCGACCGTGCTGGCGGCGTCACCCGCGCCGCCGTCACCCGCGCCGCCGCTGACCGGGCTGCGCCGCCTGCCGTCACTGCTGCGCGAGGTGCGGCTGTGTGGCGTCCCCGTCGAACTGGTCATCGACGGGGACCAGGAACGGCTCGCCGAACTGCCCGCCGACGTCGACCTCGCCGCGTTCCGGATCGTCCAGGAGTCGTTGACGAACGTGCTGCGCCACGCCCGGCGGGGCGACACCAGGGTCCGGGTCGAACTGACGATCACGACCGGCCGGCTCACCATCGACGTCGACGACAGCCCCGACCCGATCGCCGCCCTCGCCCCGGAGTCCGAGCCGGTGGCGCCGCCCGCCCCGGTCCCGGGACGCGGCCTGACCGGCCTGCGCGAACGCGCCGCCGAACTCGGCGGAACGCTGAGCGCGGGCCCGGCG
>NZ_JALKFU020000872.1 GCF_023242965.2 Frankia sp. AgKG'84/4 | reverse complement strand
GCGCAGCCCTGCGGCGCGGCGGTGCCGGCCGTCGGCGCGTGCGGGTCGAACAGGCCGGGGACGATCGCGACGCGGGCGCCGGTTGCGTCGAGGCCGACCTCCGGGGTGTCGCGAGCGGTGTCGTGCAGCTCGGCGTCGAGCAGGTCGAGCACCGTGCGGGCGTCGAGCCCGGGGGCGACGTCGAGGGCCCGGCAGAACAGCGCGGGTGCCTCCGCGTCGAGGGTCTTCACCACCCCGCCGACCCCGCCGAGCAGCGAGGCGACCACCCCGGCCGAGCCGTGGTGCCCGAGCCCGCCGTCGAGGCGGGTCAGGGTGAGGAAGGCGGCCCGGGTGCCGCCCGCGGCGGTCGCTGTCAGCGGGTCGTGGGCCTGGCGGGCGATCTGGATGGTCTCGGCGAGCCGGGCGACCGTGGGGTCCCAGCCGTCACCGGGGGTGAGCAGCGTCAGGCACAGGTCGACCCGGCCATCGAGCGCGGCGCGCAGCGGCGACACGTCGTCCGGGCCGTCGGGCGCGGCGCCGTCGAGGTTGACAGCGCGGACCGTCCAGCCGCGCGCGCGCAGGCCCTCGGTGAGGGGCTGCGCGTCTTCGCTCGGGTAGTGCGCGACCACGGCCACCGGGGAGTCGGCGTAGGGCCGGTCGAGGCGGTCGACGGGCGGCAGCGTCACCAGTCGGACGACGCGGCGCGGTGCCGGCGCGAACGCCGGCTCAGCTGCTTTTGGGTCGACACCACCTGCCTCCGACCCGTCGGCGACGCCGCCCGCACCGGGCCCGGGTGGCGCCGCAGCGGTGACGTACTCGGTGATCTGGTCCAGGGTGCGCAGTTCCGCGAGCTGCTCCGGACCGACCGTCGGCGCCTGCGGGAACCGCTCCCGCAACGCCCCCAACACCTGCAC
>NZ_JALKFU020000871.1 GCF_023242965.2 Frankia sp. AgKG'84/4 | reverse complement strand
GCGCGGACCGCTCCGCCGCGGCGCGGGCGCCCGCTCGCCGCCCCACCTGCGGCGTCCATCGCCGTGGGGTCGGGCAGGGCGTACCGGCCGCGCAGGTACTCGCCGATCCACCGGCCCTGCGCGCCTGCCAGCTCCGGCGGGTCGGTGACGTGGAAGGCCCAGCCGGCCCGCCGGTCGAACACGCCACCGAATCGCGGCGATCCCGGCCCGGCGGGCAGGAGCCGTTCGGTGTGGGCCGTCAGCACCACGGCGTCGAAGACCCCGAGCGGATCATCCGAGTCGGTGTCCTCCGGCGGGTCGGTCCGCGCGCCGTGGACCGTGAACGGCGGGGCCGCCGGGTCCGCCGTCGCCAGGCGCAGCGTGCCGGCTGCCACCCCGACGACACGGTCCGCGCAGCCATAGGCGGCCAGGGCTGCCTGGGCCGGCGGTGGGACCGGGCCGGCGGCGAAGGCGGTGACCTCCAGTCCGCCGTCGACCAGGGAGATCATCGCGGCGGCGGAGGCGACGTCGAGGCCAAGGACGGCGAGCCGGGGAAGTCCTGTCACGTCCGGGCACTCTAGTGGCGTGTCGCCTCCGTCGGCGCACTACGGTGAGAAGATGAGCGTCGTCAAGATCAACGCGCTGACCGTTCCCGCGGAGATGCGGGCCACGCTGGAGCAGCGGTTCGCGGGCCGGGCCGGGATGGTGGAGCAGGCCGACGGGTTCGAGTGGTTCGAGCTGCTGCGCCCGATCGAGGGCACGGACTCCTACCTCGTCTACACCCGGTGGCGCAGCGAGGAGGACTTCCAGAAGTGGCAGTCCTCCCAGGCATTCGGGGAGGGCCATCGCGGCGCGGCGGCCGGCTCGGCGCCGCAGGGCAGTGCCGGCGGCCAGGGCGGTGCCGGCGGCCAGGGC
>NZ_JALKFU020000870.1 GCF_023242965.2 Frankia sp. AgKG'84/4 | reverse complement strand
ACCAGCGCGGCGGTGCTGGCCGTCGTGCGCGCCGTCGACGACCTGACCGCGCACGCGGGCCGCTCGGCCGGGCGGGAGTGGATCCCCGCCGCCCTGGACGACGCCCTCGCGGGCCGCGACGAGCTGCTGTGGGCGAAGGTACGCACGGCCGGACCCTTCGTCGCCGAGGCGACGCGGCACCTCACCGAACTCGGCCTGCACGACGTCGAGTTCTCCGCCGCGGCGATCACCTCGCCCGATCCGGACGACACGGACGAACCCGCCGCCGACGGCCCGGCCACCGCCACCGCCACCGCCACCGCCACCGCCACCGGCACCGGCACCGGCACCGGCTCAGCCACCCCCACTACCGACCGGCCGACCGGTGCCGACGCCGACCGGGACACCAGGGGCGAGACGGCCAGCCTGCTCGCCCAGGCCGAGACGCTGCGCGAGCACCTGGACGACGGCGGCGGCCTGCGCCGCCGGTTCCGGCCGAAGGCGCAGCGGGCCGCCGAGGCCCTATTGCGCCACGTCACCGTGGACGGGCAGGTGCCGAACAGCGTCGAGCTGCTCGACCTCGTGCGCAGCCGGCTGCGGGCCCAGCTCGCCCTCGACGCCGCCGACCGCGCCTGGACGCTGGTGGGACGGCCGGGGCGGCCGGCGGAGCCGATCGAGATCCGCCTGTCCCGGCTCACCGAGGACCAGCGGGCCATCGGGGCGATCGACGCGGTCGTGGCGGCACGCGATCAGCTCGTCGCGCTCGCCGACGGACTCGGATCCGGCCAGCCACCGCGCGTCCACTCCGCGGCGGACCTCCGCGACCTGCCCGCGACGATCTCCGCCCTCGAGCCCGTCGCCGCGGCGGGGGCCGCCGACCGGGAGCTGGCCGAGACCGCCGCCGACCTCGGCCGGCT
>NZ_JALKFU020000869.1 GCF_023242965.2 Frankia sp. AgKG'84/4 | reverse complement strand
GGCGACCCAGGCCGCCGCGGCCAGCCAGGGCACCGGCCCGGGATTCGGGTCGGTGCTGGGCCGCGGTTCCGCGGCGGCGAGCGGTGCCACCGGCGTCGACCCCGGTCTCGCCGCGTACGCGCTGCTCGACGCGCTGTTCGTGCAGGCCCCGGTCGGGCTCGCGCTGCTGGACCGGTCCGGCCGGTTCGTCCGGGTCAACGACACGCTGGCCCGGCTCGACCGCCGTGCCGCCCGGGATCATCTGGGGCGGACGGTCAGCGAGGTGCTTGGCGACACCGGCCAGGAACTGGACGCCCTGCTCGGCCGGGTGCTGCACACCGGCGAACCGATGATCGACCTCGAGATCGGCGTCGCGGGCCCCGCCGGCGCGCCGGCACGGGCCTGGCTCGCGAGCTGGTTCCCGGTGGCCGACCCGCAGCTCGGTCCGGTCGGGGTCGCCTTCGTCGCGCTGGACGTCACGGGCATGCAGGTCGCCGAACGGGAGCGGGTGCGGGCTGAGGTCCGCTACCGGGCACTGGTCGACGCGGCCGGCAGCGACGTCTTCCACGCGTCCGCGGACGGCAACCTCGACGTCGACCTGCCCGCGTGGCGCGCGAGTACCGGTCAGCAGGCCGGCGAGCTCGCCGGCACCGGCTGGCTCGCCGGGGTGCACCCCGACGACCGGGACCGGGTCGCCAGCCTGTGGCGGGGCGCGGTGGAGCACGGCACCCCGTTCGAGGTCGACTTCCGGATCTCCACCCCGACCACGACCGAGGGTTCCCCCCGGGTCCTCGGCGCGAGGATCCTGCCGGTTGCCGTCGCGGTGCCGGGAGGAAGCGGCGAGACGAGGCCCACCGAGTGGCTGGGCGTGCTGCGCGACCTCACCCCGCAGCCCCCGGCGCACGGCCGCCGGTCCC
>NZ_JALKFU020000868.1 GCF_023242965.2 Frankia sp. AgKG'84/4 | reverse complement strand
GAGTTCGCCCAGCGCCTGCGCGAACTCGACGAGCTGCGCGACGACCTGGCCGACCTCGAGGCCCGGGGCGTCGGGCTCACCGGCCTGGACCAGCTCGGCCCAGCGGCCCTGGCCGAGCTCGCCGCCGCCGTGCGCACCGCGGCGCGACGCGTCGAGTCCCTGGCCGAACCGTGGCTGGACAGCGTGCGCGCGCAGATCGCGCGGTCGGAGTCGCTTGCGGCGCTCTGGCGGGAGCAGACGGACGCGCTCGACGCCGCCAGCGCCGAGATCATCGACCTGCGCCGCCGCACCTTCGGCCACGACGTCGAGCTTCCGCCCGGCGACCATCGCGTGCAGACCCGGTTCCTCGACGACCTCGGCGTCCGCTTCGCCGCCGGCCGCGGCCTGCCCCGCCTCGGTGCCAAGGAACTGCGGGCCTTCCACAGCGCGACCCGCGTCGACGGGCTCGACCTGCGCACCGCCGCGGACGTCGACGTCGTCCGGGCGACGCTGCACGAGCGGATCCGGACCGCCGCGGTCGTCCGGCAGAGCCAGGACCTGGCCGACCAGGTCGGCGCGCCGCCGCTGCCCGGCGATTCGACCGAGTTCCTGCCGCTGTTGGCGCAGCGGGTGTCCAGGCTCCGCGACGCGCTGCGCTGGGAGACCGTCGATGGCCCGGCGCTGGCCGCCCGCCTGCAGAGGCTGCTCGCGACCTTCCCCGCCCGCCCCACCGGCGCGGACCTGACCGAGGCGGGCGCCGTCCTCGACGCCGCCGCGACCCGCGAACGCGAGCGCCGCCTCACCGCCTCCCTCGACGACGTACTCGACTACCTGGGCACCGGACGGCGCGGCCCGGCAGCTAGTCACCTGTGGGAGGCCCTGCACGACGCCGGGCAGCGGCGCGACCTCGCCGGCTGGGC
>NZ_JALKFU020000111.1 GCF_023242965.2 Frankia sp. AgKG'84/4 | reverse complement strand
ACCGAACTCGGTGCCGCGCTGCACGGCGGCCCCTTCGCCGGCCTCACCGCGAGCGCCCACCTGCTCGCCCACTGCCCGGGCGACCCCGCGGCCGAGGAGGTACTGGCCGGCGTGCTCACCGGTGAGCGGATCTGCGCCTTCGGGTATCTCGGGCCCGACGGCCAGGTGGCCCGGCTGGTAGATGGCGCGCCGGGCGCGGACGCGCTGCTGCTCCTCGACCGCCGCCGCGACGAGCTGACGCTGCTCGCCGACCCGGCCCACTGGAGCGCCGACGGCCGCCGCTACGGCTTCGATATCACCCGAACCTGCGCCGATGTCACTCCCACCGGCGGGGGCGGCCACCGGCTCACCCCGCCCGCGGACGCCCTCGCGCGGGCCGTCGACCTGTACGAACTGCTGCTCGCCGCGGATGCGGTCGGCGGCGTCGCGCGGATGCTCGACCGCACCGTCGCCTACGCCGGTCAGCGCATCGCCTTCGGCCGACCGATCGGCGGCTACCAGGCTGTCCAGCACCGGCTCGCCGACCACACGGTGCGGGCCCGCGGGATGACACTCGTCGTCACCGAGGCTGCCAGGCTGCTGGCCGCCGAGCCCACCACGGCGCCCGCGCGGCGCCAGGCTCGGCGGGCCGTGGCCCTGGCCGCGCTGAGCGTGAGCTCCGGCGCCCCACCGCTGCTGCACGATCTGCTGCAGCTCACCGGGGCCATCGGCTTCACCTGGGAGTACGGACTGCACTACTTCGAACGCCGGGCTCATCACGACGCCCGGCTGGCCGCGAACCCGCGCCACGCGCTGCGCTCACTCGCCCAGGTGGAGGGATGGACCGATGGCAGCTGACGTCAGAGTGGACGTGGACGTCGAGGCGTACCGCCAGCGGGTCCGATCGTTCATCGCCGAGCGCGGCCATCGCATGGACCAGGAGGGCGTGCGGGTCCCCCGTGACGCCGCGGAGGAGCAGGCGATCCGGGGCTGGTTGCGGGCCCTGTACGACGCCGGCTACCTGGGCGGCGGCTGGCCGCCGGAGTGGGGCGGCCGGGCGGAGCACCAGCCCGTCCACGACCTGGTCGTGATGGAGGAACTCATCCGCGGGGACGCCTACCGCCCGCTCGACCAGGTGATGCTGGCCGCGCACGCGGTCACCGCGTTCGGGACCGATAAGCAGAAGCGGGAGCTGCTGCCCCGCATCCGCGCCGGCGAGCACGTCTGGTGCCAGCTCTTCAGCGAGCCCGAGGCCGGCAGCGACCTCGCGGCCCTGCGCACCCGCGCCGAACCGGATCCGGACGGCGAGGCGTTCACCGTGACCGGCCAGAAGATCTGGAGCACCGACGCCCAGTGGTCCGACATGGGACTGCTGCTGGCCCGCACCGATCCGAGCGTCGAGCGCCACGCCGGCATCACCGCGTTCGTCGTCCCGATGGGCCTGCCGGGTGTGGACGTGCGCCCGATCCGCGAGATGACCGGGCACGCGGAGTTCTGCGAGGTCTTCCTCGACGGTGTCCGGCTCGGCCGGGAGCATGTGCTCGGTGAGGTCAACGGCGGGTGGAAGGTGGTGACCTCCGGGCTGGCCTCCGAACGCGCCTTCGTCGGCGCCAACGCGATCCAGCTGGAGCGCCTGTTCCAGGATCTGGTCCTGCTCGCCCGCACGGCCCGCCACCCCGACGGCACGGCCGCCCTGGACCACGAGGACATCCAGGCGAGGCTCGCGGCGGCGCTCACCCGCGTCGAGGAGGTCCGCCTCATTGTCCGGGACACTGTCGAGCGGATCCTGGTCGGCGGTGAACATCCCAGCGACGGGCCGGTGGCCAAGCTCGCCTACACGGAGACGAACGTCGCCCTGTCCGAACTCGCGATGGAGATCATCGCGTCGGCGGAGTACATCGACGACGACGGTGCGCGGGTCGCCGACCGGTGGCAGCACAACTTCCTCTGGGGCCGGGCCCTGACCATCTCCGGCGGTGCCTCCGAGATCATGCGGGGTCTCATCGGCCGCCAGCTGCTCGGCCTGCCCCGGGCGTAGTCAGTCACCACCCGCCAGGGGGGTCGGGCCGCCGGGGCCCGACCCCCCTTGTTCCTTGTTCAGGCCTGCGGATCCCGCAGCAGCACCGCTGCCCGCACCGCCGGGTCCTCGCGCGTCGCGCGGGCCCAGGCGCCGAGTGCGTGAGTCAGCTCGGTGGAGGTTCCCAGCAGCGCGTCGAGGGCGAGGACCCTGCTGTGGAAGTGGTGGTGGGAATGCTCGCGGGTGAACCCGACGGCACCGAGCACCTGCAGGCTGCGCTCACAGATCCGGCGTCCGTTGCGGCCGGCGAGGGCCTTGACGATCTCGCCATGGCGCGCCGGTACCGAGTCCTCGTCGAGGCGGGCCGCGGTGGTGGCGACGCTCTCGAGGGCCACGCGGTCGGTCTGCGCCCAGGCAAGAAGATGGCGTACCGCCTGGAACGTGCCGATGGGCTGGCCGAACTGTTCGCGGGCGCCGGCGTGGGCGACCGCGAGCGTCAGCGTTCGCTCGGCCGCCCCGAGAATCTCCAGGGACGCGGCGAGGCGGCCGAGGAACTGGCCGCGGGCCCTGGCGGGCCCGGCCTGGCTCTCGCCGATGGTGGCCGCGGCGCCGCTGGGGTCGGTCGCCACCTCGTGCACGACAAGCTGGCCGGGGACGTTGACCGGCACCAGTTCGACCTCGTCCGCGCCGAGGACGACCGCGCCGTGTCCCGGACGGTCGACTAGCAGGGCGGCACCGGTGACGTCACCGAGGACGACGAGAACCAGCCGAAGGTGCCGCGCTCGTGGCCGAGGATGTCCATCGCGACCCGCCAGCCCTTGTCCGGCTCGCCCACGACCCGGTCCGGCCCGACGAGAACGCCGTCGAAGGTGACCTCGGCCAGTTCGTCCGTGCCGTTCGCCTGCTCGATCGCCCTGACCTCGACCCCTGGCGCGCGCAGATCGACCGCGAACGCGGTGAGTCCCCGGTGGCGCGACGCGACGGTGCCGGTCCTCGCGAGAACCAGGCACCAGGTGGCGTAGCGCGCCCAGCTCGTCCAGATCTTGCGGTCGGTGATCGCGTAGCCGCCGTCGACCGCCACCGCACGGGTGCGCGCGGCAGCCAGATCGGACCCGGGGGCGGACGCGCCCACACGGGCGCCGGACCGGCCGGCCGGCCGACGCCGTCCCCCGAGGACCACCATATCGACGTCGACTTCGAATTCGAGTATGGGTTAGGCTCGCGACGCGGTGGTGAATCCACGCGGGAGGTGGTGAATCCACGCGGGAGGTGCTGCCGGCCTCGGCCGTCCGGGCCATCCGTGCGGCGCGAACGTGTTCCGTCAGCACGGACCGAACGGGCTGGAGGACCCATGCACGCCGGTATCAGCGTGATTTCCGATCCCGACAGGCCAGTGGCCGTGCCGACGCGCGGCCGGGCGGGTGTCCACCGCCGGGCCGACAACCGTTGCCGGGTGGGGCGATGAGCTCCCCGGCCCAGCTCTCCGGGCATTCGGCCGAGGCCTCCGCGCGGTACCGGGCGGACGGGCTGTGGAACAACCGCCTGCTCGCCGACGGCGTCGAGCGGGCCGGGCGGCTGCGACCGGAGGCCGTCGCGGTTGCGGACAACGAGCGGCGGCTCACCTACGCGCAGCTGGCGGCGGCCATCGCGGCGGGCGTCACCACCCTGGCGGACCGAGGTGTCCGCCCCGGCGACGGTGTCGTTCTCATCAGCGGCAACACCCGCCACGGGGTCATCGCCTACCACGCCCTGCTGCGCGTCGGCGCGACGGCCGTCGTGCTGGACCGCCGCTGCGGTGCCGCCGACCTGCACGTCGCGCTCGACGCGGCGGGGGGACGCCCGCGGGTGCTCGTGCCCGTCGGCGAGACCGACCGGCTCGCCGAGCCGTTGACCGGCGCGGCCGCGGTGATCACGCTGGAGTCGTTCGACGCGGTCGGCTCGCCCGGCGCCGAGCGCCCCGACACGGCGGCGTGGGCGGAGCCGGATCGGGACCGCGCCGGGGTGGTGCTGTTCACGTCCGGGACCACAAGTCGCCCCAAGGGAGTCGTCCACTCGCTCAACACCCTCACCGCCGGCGCCGACAATCTGGCGTTGAGCGCCGGTGCGGACGCCAGCGCCGTGGTGTTTCTGGTCAGCCCGCTCACCAGCATCACCGGGCTGATGCAGACCCATCTGGCCGCGGACCGGCACGCCACCCTGGTACTCGAGGACCGGTTCGAGCCGGAGCGCACACTGCGCCGGATGAACGCCTGCGGCGCGACCCTGCTGGGCGGCGCACCGGTGATCGCCGAACGACTGCTGCGGGCCGCCGGGGCCGCCCGCCCGGACTCCGGCGACGCCGGGGGTTCGGAGGCCCGCATCGGTCTGCGGACCCTCGCGCTCGGGGGCTCGATGCTGCCGCGCCCGCTGCTGGAGCTCGCGACCGGGACGTTCGGCATCGAGATCGCCCGTGTCTACGGCTCCTCCGAGGCGCCGATCTTCTCCGGGAGTCTGCCGGGCGACGACCGCGACCGGCGGCTGGCCGACGACGGTGCGCTCCTGCCGGGCAGTGAGGTGCGCATCGGTTCCCGCCACCATCCGCGGGAGGGTCTGCTCCGCGGCCCCAACCTGTTCCTCGGCTACCTCGACCCGGCGGACAACGAGGTCGCGTTCGAGGACGGCTGGTACCGCACAGGCGACCAGCTCGAGCTGCACGACGGTCGCCTGACGGTCGTCGGGCGGCTCAAGGAGGTCGTCAACCGCAACGGTCTCAAGATCTCGCTGACCGAGATCGAGGCCGCACTGGCCGGACTGCCGGGAGTGGAGGAGTTCGCCGCGTTCGCCCTGCCCGACTCCGTCACCGGTGAGCGGCTGGCGGTCGCGGTCCGGGCGGCGGACGGTGCCAGCGTCACTCTCCAGCAGGTGCTGGACCACCTGCGCGCCCAGGGCACGGCGACCCGCAAGCTGCCCGAGCAGGTCGTCCGATGGGACGCACCGCTACCCCGGACCGCGTCGGGCAAGATCGCCCGACCGCGGCTGGTCATGGACACCCCGGGCCACGACAGCGATCTGGCCACCCGGCTGCTCGGCCCGTCCTAGCGGTTGCGCCCAGGCGCCGGCGGTTCCGGCCTGAGACCGAGCGCGTTCGCCCAGAGCAGGGTCATCTGCTCGACGGCTTCCTCGAAGTCGTAGTGCCGGTAGTTCTGCACCAGCCACAGCTCGGCGAGCCGGGCAACCATCGCGCCGAGGGCGTCGGCCGCGAACGAGGGATCGAGGCGGCTGTCCGCGGCGCCCTCCCGCTGCAGCCGCAGGATCGTCCGCTCCGCCCGGCTCACGAAGTGCTTCATGGTGGCGATGCGTGCCGAGTTCACGTGTGCGTCGTAGCGGGAGACCTGCTCGATGACTCCCATCAGCGCCGCCTCTTCGCGGTAGCGCTCCAGGTAGCGACGGTTGGACCGGCGGATCCGCTCCCAGATCGAGGCGTCGGCCGCGTCGTCGGCCGCCCTGCCTGCCTCCGCAGCGGTGAGGCGCTGCTCCTGGGCCTGCGCGACCTCCCGGAAGATCTCTTCCTTGGATTCGAAGTAGTGATAGAAAGTTCCGGGCGCGACCTGTGCCGTCGCGGTGATGTCGATGATCCGCGCTGCCAGGAAACCGTCCCGCTCAAAGATCGTCTTTGCCGCGTCGATCAGGCGGGCGCGCGTCCGCATACCCTTCACCGAGAGCGTCCGCACCGGAGCGGCGTCCTGGACCTCGTCCGCCGTCTCGGGGGTCGCCCGCGCGGGGCGCTTTGGCTGGGGCGTCGACGAGGCCGAACGACTCTCTCGCACGATCCTCCAGAGATGCTCGTCGGACAGGTGTCCAGCGACCCGGGCCCGACGCTGGCAGGGCACGGCCGACCGTCCGTCCGTCCGTCCGTCCGTCCCGCGTGGCGAGTGGTCCGCTCTGGCCCGCCCACACCGGCAGAACCGTGATGGGCTCCAGGTCCGGGCCCGTGGTGAAGTCCGCCGGCCAGGAGAGCGGCCAGTCAACCCCGGCGCATCGTACCAACCCACCCGCCATCCCAGCCGGCCGGAAAGTGCCTCGACGCTGTCATGGCGGCCGCGCGGCTTCGGGTTGCGTCGCTCCTGGCCCGCGAGGTGACTGCCGGTCCCGGGGACGGTGCGCCCGGCGCGGCGTCACGGGAGACTGACGGACATGTCGAGAGACGGCGAGGTCGAACGGGCGCGTGCCTGGATCTCGGTGCCGCGACCGCGGGGCGGGCCCGGCACGGCCATCGCACGGCGGCTCGCGTTGGCTGTGCTGATCATGCTGGGAACCGTGATGGTGGTCTATCTGGATCGGGACGGCTATGCCGACAACCAGGGAAACCCGCTGAGCCTGCTCGATGCCATCTACTATGCGACCGTCAGCCTGTCGACGACGGGCTACGGAGACATCGCTCCGATCACCCCGAGCGCCCGTCTGGTCAATGTCCTGGTGCTGACCCCGGCTCGGGTGATTTTCCTGATCGTGCTCGTCGGCACGACGCTGGAGGCGCTGACCGAGCGCTCCCGGGAGGCCTTCCGGGTCGGACGATGGAGGAGACGGGTGGACCAGCATGTGGTGGTCGTCGGCTTTGGCGTGAAGGGTCGCAGCGCGGTGCGGGCACTGCTGGAGGACGGCATGGCCCGGGAGCAGATCGTCGTCGTCGACGCCGACCCGCGGGCCCTCGCCGATGCCGGTCGCGACGGGCTCACGACCGTCGTCGGCTCGGGCACCCGCGCCGCCGTGCTGCAGGAGGCGCTGGCCGAACGCGCCCGGGCGGTGATCGTCGCGACCAACTCCGACGAGGCGAACGTCCTGATCACGCTGACGGCCCGGAACCTGGCGCCGGCAGCGGTGATCTCGGCGGCCGTCCGCGAGGCGGAGAACATCCCGCTGCTGCGCCGCGGTGGAGCGGACCAGGTGGTGACCAGCTCGGACGCGGCCGGCAGGATGCTGGGGCTCGCGACCCGCAGCCCGCGAATCGTGGACGTGTTCGAGGATCTGTTGACCTCCGACGTCGGGCTGCGCCTCGCCGAGCGTCCCGCGGTCGAGCACGAGATCGGTCGCGGACCCAGGGAGTGCGCGGATCCGGTGCTCGCCGTCGTCCGCGATGGCCGCCTGCTCCGGTTCGACGACCCCGCCGCCGCCCCGATCCGCGCGCGGGACCGCCTGATCACCGTTCGCGACGTCGGTGGATCCACCAACGAAGAGGTCCCCGTGCCGTGACCCGCGGTCGGCTCGCATCTGTACCGGGTCGTTCCTAAGCTCGGGTCACCAGCCGCAACCAGATGGCGGGCGTGCTCAGTCGCGGCGCCGACCAGTCGGTCACCGAGGATCCTGTAGTCATTCCACGCCCGCGCGTAGGGCTCGCTGATCACTGGAGACGAGGATCCTGACCGTGACGACACCTGTGCTGTTCATCCATGGCCTCTGGCTGCACGCATCGTCCTGGGACCCGTGGGTGGAGCTGTTCCGCTCCGCGGGTTACGACCCGCAGGCACCAGGCTGGCCCGGCGACGGTGCCACCGTCGCGGCGTCGCGGCAGGATCCCGACGCGATCGGCGACCACGGCATCGACGACGTCGTGGCGCATTTCGCCGCGATCATCGACACTCTCCCGTCCGCCCCGATCCTCGTCGGGCACTCCTTCGGCGGCATGATCGCCCAGAAGCTGCTCGGGCAGGACCGCGCCCTGGCCGCGGTGGCGATCGACGCGGCCCAGATCAAGGGCGTGCTGCCGGTGCCGCTCTCGGCGCTGCGCGCGACGCTGCCGGTGTTCAGAAATCCGGCGAACAAGCACCGGGCCGTCTCCCTGTCCGCCGAACAGTTCCGCTTCGCCTTCGCCAACGCCGTGTCCGAGCAGGAATCGCACGAGCTCCACGAGCGGTGGACGATCCCGGCGCCCGGCCGGCCCCTGTTCGAGGCGGCAGGCGCCAACTTCAACCCGCACTCGCCGGCCAAGGTCGACACCGAGAACCAGAACCGCGGCCCGCTGTTGTTGATCGCCAGCGGCAGGGACAACACCGTCCCTGAGTCCGTCACCCGGTCGACGCTCAAGCAGTACCGCCATTCCAGCGCTGTCACCGACATCAGGGTCTTCGACGACCGGGGTCACTCGCTGACCATCGACTCCGGCTGGCGCGAGATCGCGGACACCACGCTGGCCTGGCTCAAGGACCGTGCGCTGTGAAGCTCGACCTGGCCGGAAAGACCGCGGTGGTGACCGGTGCCAGCCGCGGCATCGGGCTCGAGATCGCCCGCGCCCTGCTCAGCGAGGGCGCGGCGGTGGCGGCGGGCGCGCTGCACGGCTCGGCCGAGCTGAGCACCCTGGCCGAGGACAGCGAGATGACCGTCGTGCTCGAGGACCTGACGACGGCCGCCGGCTGCCAGGCGCTCGTCGACCAGGCGGTGGCCCGCTTCGGCGGCATCGACCTGTTGGTGAACAACGTCGGCGGCGTGCATCCACGCACGAAGGGGTTCCTGCAGGTCAGTGATGCCGACTGGCAGTGGGCGCTGGAGGTCAACCTGCTCTCGGCGGTCCGCGCGACGCGGGCGGCGTTGCCGCACCTGATCGGCCGCGCCCCGTCAGCCATCGTCACCGTCTGCTCGGTCAACGCCACGCTGCCCGATCCCGGCGTCATCGACTACAGCGCGGCGAAGGCGGCCCTGCGCAGCTTCTGCAAGTCGCTCTCGAAGGAGGTCGGCCCGGCAGGTGTGCGCGTCAACACCGTCAGCCCCGGACCGGTCGAGACGGCGCTGTGGCTCGGTGCCGGTGGCGTCGCCGAGACGGTGGCACAGGCACAGGGAACCGACCCGGCGCACGTCCGCGCCGCCGCCGTCGCCGGCACGCCGACCGCACGGTTCACCCGCCCGGACGAAGTGGCCAGGGTCGTCCTGATGCTCCTTTCCGAGACCGCCGGCAACATCACCGGGACCGATGTGGTGATCGACGGAGGAATGGTGACGACCATCTGATACCCGAGAGGACCTGCCGGTCGGGCGTCTGGTCCATGGATGACTGTCATGCCGAAGAGCCGCGTGACGCGGGCGTGGCCGGGGAGGTCGGTGCGGCCACGCCCGCGCCGGGGGTCATCGCGTGAGTGTGCGCAGGGCGGTGAGGACCTCCTCGGGGCCGACGCGCCAGCGGTAGTCGGCCGAGACCGACCTGAACCGGATCACCGCGTCGGTGTCGATGACGAAGGTGGCGGCGGCGGGCAGCTCGTAGCTGTCGTCTCCGTTGACCTCGGCGATGTCGACACCGAGCTCCTTCTGCCTGGCGGTGGAGGTGTCGGGCTGGCGGAACACCAGTCCGTAGGTGCGGGCGACCGTGTTGAGCCGATCGCTGAGGACGGTGAAGCCGAGGCCTTCCTTCTCGGCGAACGACAGCGAGTTGTCGGGGCGCTGCGGGGACACCGCGACCAGGGTGGCGCCGGTCGCCTCGATCTCGCCGAGCGCCGCCTGGAACGCGTGCAGCTGCAGGTTGCAGTAGGGGCACCAGGCACCCCGGTAGAAGACCAGCACCACGGGGCCCGCGGCCAGCAGGTCGGTGAGCGCGCGGCTGGCGCCGTGGATGTCGGGCAGGGCGAAGGCCGGCGCCGAGGTCCCCACGGCCGGGGCGGCGGAGCCTATGCCGTCGGCGACCATGGCCGTCGCGTCCCTGTCGAAGGGGGCCAGCGCGTCGGCGCCGTACGCGGCCTGGAACTCGGTCCGCAGGGCGAGCGCGGCCTCGGTCAGGGACGGAGAAGTGGTCTGAGGTGTGGACATGCTTTCACGGTAGAAAGCCATCGCGAGCCTTTCCATACGGGAGAGGCTCAGCTATTTAGCCGATCGGCTCACCCGGTAGGAAGCCGCGATAGTATCGGGCAATGGACACCCCGGCCGACCCGCTCGCGGACGTGCTGCGGCTCGCCCGCGTCTCCGGTGCGGTGCTCGCCCAGCTCGTCGCGCACGAACCGTGGGGCGTCGAGGTCGACCCGCAGCCGGGCGCGATCTTCCATGCGGTGCTGGCCGGGTCATGCTGGCTGCGCACAGCGGAGACCGCACCGCGCCAGCTCATGCCGGGTGACGTCGTGCTCCTGCCGACCAACCACGGCCACACCCTGTCCAGCGGCCCGACGACCGCGGCGATGGCGCTGACGCAGGCGGCGAAGATTGGTCTGCGGGCCGACGACGGGGTGGTCGAGCTGCCGGGCGAAGGCGCGATCACCCGCATCCTGTGCGCCTCGTACGACTACGACCACGAGGTCGCCCAGCCACTGATGTCCCTGCTGCCCCGCGTGCTGCACCTCACCGCCGGCGAACCGGGCGACGACGGCGCGGTCGCCGCCGCCCTGGCATTGCTGCGCTACGAACTCAACGGCGTGCCGCCCGGTTCGCGTGCGGTCGTGGCCCGCCTCATCGACGTGCTGCTCGTCCACATCGTCCGGGCCTGGCTGCGCACCCGGCCCGCCGGTGCGGGCTCGTGGCTGCGCGCGCTGCACGACCCCGTCACCGCGCGGGTGCTCGCGCTGCTCCACGAAGTCCCCCAACGCGCCTGGACCGTCCACGACCTGGCCGCCGAGGTACACGTCTCCCGCGCCACGCTGACCCGCCGCTTCACCGAACTCGTCGGCGAGCCGCCGCTGACCTACCTGACCCGCTGGCGGATGGACCTCGCCGCACAGCGCCTGCGCGAGACCGACGATCCCGTCGCCGCCATCGGCGCCGCGGTCGGCTACACCAGCGAACACGCCTTCTCCCGCGCCTTCAGCCGCGCCCGGGGCCAGCCACCCCGGCGCTACCGGCTCCACACCCGCACCGCCACAGCCGGGAGCACGACATCCCTGAGTAGCCGCAGGCCATGATGATGCCCAGCGCCGGGCCGAGAACACCCCCGACGGCTGGACGCATCACCGCCTACAACCCTGAGCCGCCGACCCTGAGCCGCCGACCCTGAGCCGCCGACCCTGAGCCGCCGCGGACACGCTGCCCGCGCGTCGCCCCGGTCACTCGCGGGAGACTTTTCCCTGCTCGTTGACGTAGGTCGGCGAGCACAGCTTGCGGCCGGCGTCGCCCGCGTTCCAGATGCAGATCCGCACCGCGTACTTGTAATAGCCGAAGGCGAGGTAGTTGTTCGGCTTCGAGGTTGCCTGCGCATAGTCCGCCGCGTTGAGCCGGACGTTTCCGGGGGCCGCGTCATGAGCCTGGTCGACGGTGGTCACCTGGCCCACGCACGAGGCGTTTCCGGCCGAGAGGGTTCCGTAGAGGGGGCCCGTGAAGTCCACCCAGCCCATGCAGCCGGTAACGCTGACCGCCGAGCCGGAGACATAGTTCGGATCGTTGCCCGGACCAGCAGGTCCGGGTTCGCTCGCCTTCGCTGACGGCCCTGCCGCGGCCTGCCCGGCAGCCGTCGACCCAGCCACGGTCGCCCGGGCCACGGTCGCCGGTGGAGGCGATGCGGCAATCGAGGAACGCGGCGGCGGGGTGGCGGTCGCGGGACCCGTGGCGTCTGGGGTCGGGGTGGTGTGCGCACTGCCAGTTTCGGACGTCGCGGCAGGCTGCGCCGAGGCCGAGCTGACCAAGGTCACCGGACCCTGAGCATCCGCGCTGACCTCAGGACCGCCGCTGCCCCGCGCCGACGTGTGATCATCTCCGGCCAGGATGTCGCGGCCCGCGATTCCCAACGCGGTCGCCAGGACGGCCACCACGACCATGCAGACGACAGCCACCTGGGCCACTCGCCGCCGAGTTCTCGGCATGGGACTCGATTGAGGCCCTGGCCCTGGCCCTCGCTCGGAGCCTGGCCCTGGCCCGGAGCCCGGCCCTGGCCCGGATCCCGGCCCTGGCTCGGGCTCGGGCTCGGGCCGAACCTGAGGCACGGGGTCGGGGCTGGGGCGCGGCTGGGACACCGGCTCGACGGTGGAAGGCGTCGCCGCGGCGGGTGACCGCGGACGCCGGGACGGCCCCGGCGATGGGG